>CALREZ010000007.1 GCA_943356445.1 Candidatus Nomurabacteria bacterium | reverse complement strand
GCGGGGGAGAGTGTCGGGTGTTCGGCGAGGAAGACGACGTTGGAGGTGGTGCCGTTCTAACGCAAAAAAGAAAAAAAGCGTTCCGATACTCGGAACGCTTTTTTTTTAAATCTGATGGCTTCTGGGTTTACTCTCTCTCATTCCCGCATCGGTAATGCGGACAAATTCCGCTTTTTGATAAAACTCTTTCAGGTTTTTTGCTCCGGTATAGCTCATTCCTGACTGAAGCCCGTCTATCAAACCGGCGAGAATCTTTCGCACTTCTCCTTTGAAAGTTACGCGATATCCGATGCCTTCCGGCGCGCGGTTTTGTTTTTCGCTGTCTCCTCCGCCTCGGATTGCCATATCGGCAGAAGCGTCCCGGGAAGCTAGTCCTCGGTAAATTTTAAATGCTTCGCCTCCTTCAATGTAGTATTCTCCCGGAGATTCTTTGCATCCGGAAAAAAGATTGCCGATCATGGCCGTCCCAGCTCCGGTGGCGATTGCCTTTGCGAGGTCACCGGAATTTTTTATTCCGCCGTCCGCAATGATGGGCACTTTGAATTTTTGCGCGACCGCGACGCTTTCCATAACAGCGGTAAGTTGAGGAACTCCGGCGCCGGCGACAATTCTTGTGGAACACGCCGCTCCCGGGCCGATGCCGACTTTTACCGCATCCGCGCCCGCTTTTATCAAAGCAAGCGTCCCTTCTCTGGTGGCAACATTTCCGGCAACGATATCAACGGAAGGGAATTCTTTTTTCAGTTTTTTTACCAGGCCTATGCACGTGTTGTGATGGCCGTGGGCGATGTCTATGATGAGCGCGTCTGCGCCCGCTTTTACCAAAAGTCCCGCTCTTTCCATACCATCTTTTACTCCAATCGCGGCGCCGACCAAGAGCCGACCGTGTTTATCTTTTGACGCTCTCGGGTTTTCTTTTGTTTTTTTATAGTCTGTCGCGGTGATAAGACCGCAGAGTTTTCCTTTTGCGTCAATAAGAGGCAATTTCTCAATTTTGTTTTTATCAAGAATTTTGAGCGCTTCTTCGCTGGTGATATTTTGTTTTGCCAGAATTACTTTTTCTTTCGGCGTCATGAGGCTTTTAATGGAAGCATTCAAGTCTGTTTTGAACCGAACATCTCTCGCGGTAAGAATTCCTTCAATGCTTCGGTCGGAGGAAATGACAATAACTCCCGTTACATGATTTCGTTCCATAAGTGCCAGCGCTTCTCGAAGGGTCGCTTCTTTGTTGAGCGTAATCGGATCGGGTATAAAGATATTTTCGGAACGCTTCACCAGATGAACCTCGTTGGCTTCTTCTTCTGCGCTTTGGAAACGGTGAATAATGCCCATACCTCCTTGTCTGGCCATATGAATAGCCATTTCCGCTCCCGTAACCGTATCCATGTTTGCGCTCACAACGGGGATATTCAATCGTATCCTTTTTGAGAACATCGTCGTAAGGTTTATCTGCTTGCGGGAAGGAATATCCGAGTAATGGGGCACGAGAAGCACGTCATCATAAGAGAGCGCGAGGCGGAACGGTTCTTTTTTTGGTGTCATCCGTGAATTATACCGAATACGGACGTATGGGGCAATACAAAAAGCCGGCGAATTATTCGCCGGCTTGACCGTTTTTTTATTTTACTTGCTTCGGATATTGCCCAACAAGAAGGTAGTTCCCGTTGCCGTCCCTTTTCCATATTCTGAAATGAAGGAACTTAAGTTTCGTATGGATTTTTAATCTCAGGACAACTTCCGGAGAAACACTCCATACGCTTTCATTTCCTTCGCTCATGTTTGGAATCGGGTTTACATCTTCGCCCGCATTGGAAAGTTCTTCCTCTAAAAGAGAGATCATTCTTTTGTGGTGCGTCGTAACGCGATAGAGCGAATTTTTTCTTGCGCGGGGAAGGGACGCGTTTTCTTTTTTTTCACAATCGTCATCTTCATCGGATTGTTTTGGAATGACAAAAGAAGATTCTTTTTTGATGGGGGCCGAGTATATAATTTTCAGTTCCACTGGGCCGAGGCCTTCTCTTTTTTTGTGTTTCTTGCCGTTTTCTCTTCGCATCTCGCTGGTGGAAGCAAAACAGAATTTTGGAAACTTATCGTCACGGTTTTTGACGTAGACGAAAAAGTTTACGCCGAAGTCCGTTCCTTCCGAATTGAGACCATTCAGGGATGTTTCTTCCATTAAAGTCTGAACGGTTTTTCTGTCGGCTTGTCTTAATTGGTATCCGTTTTCTTGCGGACAACCGATAGTTTCTGTTGATCTTATTGACTCGGCGTCTCTGAGAAGCCGATAGATTTTTTCACTTGACCCGGGGTCAAGCGGCTGAATATACCACTTTCTTTGTCTTGAAAGAACGCGGTCGGAAAGGGACATTGCCATGGTTTCCTCGCTGAAAATTGTTGTTGAAATAAATGAAGAAGAACTTGTTACGGAATATAATATATCACATTTTTAATGATTTGGCAAGAAACCCCACAAAAGCGCATAGTGCTTTTGCGGGGTTTTGATGGATTCTTTATAAAAGAGAATAGATCTGAATAACGACGGGAGCTATCATTATTCCGATAAAGAACATGGCCGCGTAAACCAAGAATGCGTAAAAGGAGGCTTTTCTAAAATCTTTATGGTATTTGGCTATGTTGCTTTTGATGGCCGAACAAATGGCAACCAAAAGCAAACTGATAAAAACGATGACTTGAGACATTTTGTTTCCTCCGCTGAAAATAATTCTGAGCGAATAATACCACGTTATTTTTAATTTTCATAGCAGGATTTTCATTTGTAAAAAAACGAAAAATGTCGTATTTTATATGATATATAGCGATTGAATTTATTAGAACAAAAACGCTTTCGCAAAAGCAAGGGAAAGTATGAAAACCGTAGGTTTTCATCAATCGCCCAGCGAGCCGCGCGAGCGATATTTAAAATGAATCAAATACTCCCGGAGAGTCTCATCGCAAAACTTTTTCCGAATGATCTTCCGAGCGCGGAAGAGTGGAAAGAAAAATATCCCCAGCGAAAATTGCCGGAGGGGGCAATGGTCACCCGTCTCGGGCCGAGTCCTACCGGTCTTATGCACCTGGGAGGAGTCTATGCTTCTCTTATTTCAGAGCGGTTTGCTCACCAGACAAACGGAGTTTTCTTTCTTCGCATTGAAGATACCGACGAAGCGCGGTCTCAGCCGGAAACGACTGAGGTTATCGTGAAGTCTCTTGATTTTTTTAACATTCCCGTTGACGAGGGTATGACGGTTTCAGGAGAAGAAAAAGGAAACTATGGGCCATATACGCAAAGCGCACGCGCAAAACTGTATCAAACTTTTGCGAAGCAATTGATAGAGCAAGGAAAGGCGTATCCCTGTTTTTGCACGCCGGAAGAAACCAATACTCTTGGAGAGCAACAGATGAAAGAGGGGATCCGTCCCGGTTATTACGGCAAGTGGGCGAAATGGCGTGATGCTTCTCCTGAAGAAGTGGAAGCGGAATTGTCTAAAGGGACCCCCTATGTTATTCGGCTGCGTTCAAATGGGGACTTTGAACATAAGATCAAAGTTCATGATCTCTTGAAAGGGGATCTGGAGTTGTCGGAAAATGATATTGATAAGAAGATTTTTGTTCCCGCAACCGGTCTCCCTCGCTATCATTTGGCGCATGTTATTGATGATCATTTCATGGGGACGACGCATGTGCTTCGCGGAGACGAGTGGCTTTCCTCCGTTCCTTTGCATCTTGAGTTATTTGAAGCGCTCGGTTGGAAACCTCCCGAGTACGGACATCTTGCTCCGATTCAGAAAACGGAAGACGGCTCCAAAAAAAGAAAATTGAGCAAACGAAAAGATCCAGAGGCGAATGCGATGTTGTATCAGGAAGAAGGCTTTCCGTCCGAGTCGGTTGTGGAATATCTTTTGAATCTCGCCAATTCCGATTTTGAAGACTGGAGAAAAGCGAACCCGGAAAAAGATAATCGTGAATTTTCTCTAACCTTTGAGCGTCTCGCGCGTTCCAATGGGCCGCTTCTTGATTTTGTAAAATTGAATGATGTGAGCAAAGAGATCGTTTCAAAAATGTCCGCCGCCGAAATATATGACCGAGGTCTCTCGTGGGCAAAACAATACCACCCAAAGCTCGCGGAAGAAATGGAGAAAGATCCGGACTATACGAAAAATGCGCTTAATATAGAAAGGGAAGGGGCTCCTCGTCCGAGAAAAGATATCGGAACGTGGTCTGACTTGTATGCCGAAACGGGATATTTCTTTGATCCGATTTTTCAAAACCAAGAACCGGTATCCGATGAACTCTTCGGTGCGGCAAAAGACGACGCCGGCGCAATTGTAAATGCTTTTTTTGAAACCTTCAACGAAAATGACACGAAAGATGAATGGTTTGAAAAGATAAAAGAGATCGGAAGAAAACTCGGATATGCCGACGGAGCAAAAGCGTATAAGCTTGAGCCGGAAAAATACAAAGGACAGGTGGGGGACGTTGCAAAAATTTTCCGGGTTCTTCTTACGGGAAAAACAAATACGCCCGATCTGTATTCCATTATGAAAGTAATGGGGAAAGAAAGGGTGATGGAAAGATTGAAAAGAGTATTATAACTTATTCGTTCAGCGTGGTATCATAGAGTGAATAATTCTTCATAAAATAACAAAACAATTTTCATGAATTTTGATGCTGTTTTTGATCCGAAGTCTATCGCTGTTATCGGAGCGTCTCGGCGCGAAACGCATGTCGGTTACGGCGTTTTGAAAAATCTTCTTGAACAAGGATACGAAGGAGAAATTTTCCCCGTTAACCCGAAAGCCGATTCCATTCTCGGAAAGACATGTTATCCGACCGTGTCAGCGATAGGGAAACCTCTTGATCTCGGCGTGTTTGTCGTTCATCCTTCCGATGTCATGGTTTCTTTGAAAGAAGCGGAGAAGCTCGGAATAAAAGCCGCTATTGTTATCACGGCGGGGTATAAAGAAACGGGAGATGTTCAGTCTGAAAACGAACTTGCTTCTTTTTGCCGCGAACATAACATAACTCTTGTTGGGCCGAATTGTCTCGGAGTTATAAATCCCGGTATACAGATGAATGCTTCTTTTGCACGCATTATGCCAAAGGCGGGTTCCGTCGGATTCTTTTCTCAAAGCGGCGCGCTTTGCGTTGCCGTTTTGGATTATGCCGAAAAACTCGGTATCGGATTTTCAAAGTTCGTCAGCATAGGAAACAAAGCGCAAACGGGAGAAAGAGAAATGATTCAATTTTTATTGAATGATCCTGATACTGAGGTCATTGCCATGTATCTGGAAGACCTCACTCATCCGCACGAGATTATTGAAATTATAGAGAAGGCTCGTCGCGAAGGAAAGAAAAAACCAATCATCGCGCTTAAAGCGGGGAGAACCCATGCCGGAGCGGGAGCAAGCGCTTCTCATACCGGAGCGCTGGCTGGCGCCGATGAATCCTATCGCGCTTTCTTTGTGCAGGCGGGGATTATCCGAGCCGACCGAGTTTCAGAATTATTTGATTACATCAAAGCTTTTTCCCGAAATCCGATTCCAAAAGGAAAACGCGTGGGGATTGTAACCAATGCCGGAGGTCCCGGCGTTCTGGCAACGGATGAAGTTTCTCTTCGCGGGCTTGCTATCGGTGAATTTTCCGAGCAAACGCGTTCGGTTCTCCGCGAGTTTCTCCCGAAAACCGCCGGTGTTGACAATCCGGTAGACGTAGTCGGCGATGCTGACGCTGCTCGGTATGAAAAGTCGCTTGATGCCGTGATGGCCGATTCAAACATAGATATGGCGCTTGCCATTCTTACTCATCAGACGATGACGGAAGTGGAGGAAACGGCGCGCGCGATAGTGAAGGCAAAAAAACAAACCGGGAAGCCTATCATTGCCTGTTTTATGGGGGGCGATTCCGTACAGAAAGGGATTGAAGTTTTGCGCGAGGGGGGAGTTGCGACCATTGAATATCCTGAGGAATCCGCCAATGCTTTGTCAAAGCTCGCGCTGTACAGCGATTACTTCAACAGAGAAGAACCGAAAAAATTCTCTTTTGGAAATGTGGATCGCGAAGCGGTAGAAGCTATTTTTAAGAAAGCCCGAGAAAAAGGAAGGAAATGGCTTTTTGAATACGAGGCTTTACAGGTTTTTTCCGCTTATGGATTTCCTGTTTTTGCCACTGAATTCGCAAGAGATAGAGACGATGCTCTTTTGAAAGCTCAAAAAATAGGAAAGACGCTCGTGATGAAGATTGCTTCCGAAGATATTTTGCACAAAAGCGAAGCGGGGGGCGTTCGCATTAATGTTTCACCCGAAGATGCCGGGAAGGAGTATGACCGGATTATTCATGATGTTCGCGAAAAGTTTCCCGATGCCAGAATAGAAGGCGTGCTGATGGAAGAAATGGCGGAACGACGCGGTTTTGAAATTATCCTGGGCGCAAAAAGAGACCCCGCTCTCGGGGAAACCGTTATGGTGGGGTTCGGCGGAATATATGTGGAGGTTTTGCAGGATGTTACTTTTGGACTTGCTCCCATTACGGAAGACGATGCGTGGAGAATGGTTAAGTCCCTTAAAGCGCAGAAAATCTTTGACGGCGTTCGCGGACAAGAACCTCTTGACGTGGAAACGCTGGTTCAAATGCTCGGAAGACTTTCTTGCCTCGTTATTGATTTTCCGGATATTGCGGAAGTGGATATCAACCCCCTCAAAGTTTTTTCTCAAGGAAATGGCGCCTGCGTGCTGGATGCGAGAATCATTCTTGCCTAATAAAAACAATCCCCAAGATTTCTCTTGGGGATTTCGTTTATTTTTTGGCGAACCGCAGCACTTTGCTCTCAAAGGGTTCTATTTTTTCTTTTGGATAAGAAAAGAATTTTTCAAATCCGTTTTTCCCTGATGTTCGGAAAACGATAAAATGTACCAATGTATTTTTTCGCGCGTATTGCCACAGGCGAAAAAGAGCGTCACCGTTCATTTCCCAGATTTGTTCAAATCGTCTTTCGCTTAATTTCCCGCTTTCACGAACTGATTGCGTATTGGATTTGCAGTCAAATAGGGATTTTCTAATGTAAGCAATCGTCGTATCCATTGAGAGGTCATTAATCGGGAAAACAACATACGTTTTCCATGGAACTTCCTGTCCCGTTGTTTTCTCTTTTGAAATCGTTTCAGGTTTCAATTTTGGAAGCAAGACCATCTTCGCTTTTTTGGGACGCGATATGTTTTTTAATCGTTCCGCATTTTTACGCGCCAGCTCGGGATTTTCAGGAAAACCTTTTTTAGGTTTTTCCGTTTTGGTCAAAACGGAAGTTTTTGTTTTTCCGCTCGCCGGCGTCGCATGCTTAACCAAAGCAAGCGTTGCTTTTTCCGGCCGCTTCGCTTCCAGGTTTCGCTTTACTATTTCGGCGCTTTTTCTCATGGCAAAACGGGGAAGAGTTTCTTCTCCTTTTCGAACAAAAACACAGAAAGACGCATAGGCGATACTCATGAAAACTTCCACATCTTTCCATACTACCCGGTAGAGCGGATGGGAAGAATGAATTGGAGAGCCGACGGCTTCTTCGGGCGAACGCGTTATCGGTTTTTCCTGAAGCGCGGTTTTACACAGGGTGTTGGTTTTTTGGTCGGCGGGTTGAACATAATAATATGTTCGTTGCCGCGAACTTTTTGTCTTGTTGTTCATGGCGTCACTCCTTCAAAATGGGTTGAAATGAATGTGACTGTGAAAAGAACTTTGATGCTATTTATATCATAAAATGTATGATTTGGCAAGTGGATTTCTTCTTTCTCTTTTTGCAAGCGCTTTGATATAATAAAAACATGAAAATAACCATAAAAACAACGAACCTTGAGATGACTCCTGCCATTCAGGAGTATGCCGAAAAAAGAGCGCAGATCCTTGAGAAATTCTTTCGGGCGAATAGCGATACCGTTTTGGCCTCCATAGAACTTGCCTTAACGACCGGTCATCATAAATCGGGCGATATTTTCCGCGCGGAACTTAATTTATCAAACACGGCAACGGGCGAACAAATTTATGCTGAAGCCGAAGCGGAGGATTTGTATTCCGCCATTGACGAAATGAAAGACAAGGCGGAGAGGGAATGTCTTTCTCTGAAAAACAAAAGAGTGGGAATGGTAAAAAGAGGCGCCGCTCGTCTTAAAAAAATGCTCAGATATCGTGGGTAATCCCATCAGCTTCCATGGATTCAAACAATAAAAACGAAGAAGTTGACGGCGTCACTTTTGAGACCGGAAAAACTCTTTCTAATAAAATAAAAAAACCGACCTCTTTACCGAAAGAAGGGGACGATCTTTTTGAATATAATTTCCCGGCTTTTAAAAAGCGCATACCGCTTAATAAAATCTATTGGGGAATCTTTTTGTTCACCGCTCTGTTTTTTGCTTTTAAACTGCTTTCCTTTATCCATACTTTTTCTCAAGAAACATCCGCGTACCAAGATCAGCTTGTTTCTGAGATGAAAGACAGTTAGAGACTTCTAAGGATTCCTGCGAAGAAACTCTTCGTAAGTCATTTCGTTTTGACCCTCGGGCAAAACCTTTTTTATGACGAGAATCCCGTTTTGAAGTTCGGCATCGGTGATAATCGTTCGTATCCTTTTTCCGCGGGACTCATGAAAAAAGCGCGCGCGAGGCCAGAGGTCAAACGCTTGGATTTTTCGGAAATTTTTCTCGGCATCGTCGGAAAGATTCAGGAGTCCGTCTTCTTTTTCTATTTTTTTTGTATAGGTGGCTTTTTCGTGTTCTTGCTGTCTCGGGATAATTTCTCCTTCTATGTATTTCGGGAGAGTTTCCGCAAGCAACCGCCCGCCTTCTTTTGAAAGCGCGTTTTGAAGAGCGCTTGCCTTTGGAGGCCATGGAAGACCTGAGAATTCTTCTTGCGCGACAATAGGCCCGTGATCCATTTCTTCATCAATGAGCATGATGCTTACCCCCGTTTTATCTTCGGAGAGAATGGAACTTTGTATCGGAGAGGCCCCGCGCAATCGGGGGAGAAGCGACGGGTGAACATTGAGCGTGCCATGTTTTGGAATTTCCAGAATGCTTTTCGGGATCAATTTTCCGTAAGCCGCAACGATAAAAACTTCAGAATTTTCCGCCTTGATTCTTGAAACCGCATCTTCGTTCAATTTTTGCGGCTGGAAAACGGGAATTCCTCGCTTCTCCGCCCAAACTTTTACCGGAGGGGGTGTAACGATAAGTTTCCTTCCTTTTGGCTTATCCGGAGAGGTAACGACAAGCGTCGGAAGAAAATCTCGATTTTCCAGTTCGTCCAAAACACCGACCGCAAATTCCGGCGTTCCAAAAAATACGAAAGAAACAGAGTTATTTTTCATCTCTCTATGATAATATAATTGCGGCTAAAGCGCCAAGTTTCCGTCGGCTTGCATTTCCCTCACTTTTTCCGAATCGGGAGAAAGGATGCTTTTCGGATCATGGAGCGCGCGCAGGTATCCGGCGATGGCAATCATGAGAGCATTATCGGTAGAGCAATCTTTTTCGGGAATGGAAATCTCCGCATCGGGAAAATTTTCTTGAAACGTTTTTTTGAAAATTTCTTGGAGATGGGAATTTGCGGAAACCCCGCCGCCCATCAGAATGGTTTTCGGATCATATTTTTCCGCGGCGCGCAGCGTTTTGGAAATGAGCGTTTCGGCGGCAGCCTCTTCAAATTCGTAACAAATTTCCTCGCGGATCTCTTCGGTCATTTCTTCTATCTTTTGTACCATATACAGAACGGCAGTTTTAATTCCGGAAAAGGAAAAATCAAAGTCGTCCGAGCGCAGCATTGGCCGCGGGAGTTTATACTTTCCGTTTGCAATTTTTCCGCCGTTGCGGAAATTCGCGGCGCGTTTGGAAATCTCCGGGCCTCCGGGATAGGGAAGACCGAGAATTCTCGCCGCTTTATCAAATGCTTCGCCGACGGCATCGTCGCGGGTGGTTCCGACCACTTCGTATTGAAAAAGGTCTTTCATAAGAACAATTTCCGTATGTCCGCCGGAAATGAGCAATGCCAAAGTTGGAAGTTTCGGATTTTGCATTTCTTGCGGGATATTTTCTTTTCCGTTCACCAGAGAAGAAAAAAGATGTCCTTCCATATGATTGACGGGGATGAGCGGCTTATTCCAAAGAAGTGCGAGTGCGCGCGCAAAGTTGAGTCCGACCCAGAGGGCGGGAGGAAGGCCGGGCCCTTGAGTGAAAGCGATGTAATCAATGTTCGGAGTTTTTGTCGCGGGGATGAAATCCGAAAGCGCAGCCAATAATTCCGGTTCGCGTTCAAGAAGAGAGGAGAGTCCCGTTTGTTTTTCTTCGGAGATATTTTCTGTTGTTTTTTCTTGCAGCATCCCGGATTTTTTCAACGCTTGCGCGAGTACCGGTACCAGATTCTTCGCATGCTCTCTTTTTGCCAGCGCGGGAAAAACGCCACCATAGGGTTTATGAATTTCTATCTGCGAGATAACGACATTCGCGAGAATGGTTACCGATTTTTTTCTGGAATTTTCTTCCGTCGCAATAATGCTTATCGCGGTTTCGTCGCACGATGTTTCTATGGCGAGTATGTTCATAAAGATGATTATATGGTCTTTTTGGGATAAGTAAAGGAAAAAAAGACCCGCGCTCCGAAGAGTGCGGGTCATATTGCTTATCTTTCTTTTTCTTCGTCCTTTGCGGATTTTTCTCTATTTGTGAATCGTCTTACCAGAGCTATTATTCCGCCGATTATGACGCCGACCCAGGTGGCGAGCCAAAGGAACAATATGCCGTTCATGACGTTTTATTCCTCGTCTTTTCTTACCAAAAAGGCTTCTTTGAGAACCATAACGGCTCCAAAAACCAATACGGCTGCGATAACGATCAATCCAAATGCTACGTAATTCATGACATCCTCCTTCAAGTGATGTTTTTGTGGGCGAACTTACCGATACCAGTATACTTATAAATAAAACAAATGTCAAATAATTGCTTTGACAAAGCTTTGGTTGTTTAGTATTCTGTATTCAGTAGAGAA
Source organism: Candidatus Nomurabacteria bacterium (assembly GCA_943356445.1). Lineage (GTDB taxonomy): Bacteria > Patescibacteriota > Minisyncoccia > Phycocordibacterales > CAIJYI01 > CAIJYI01. The sequence continues at coordinate 34,682 of CALREZ010000007.1, read as the reverse complement.
GCCGGGAGGGGGTATGAAAAAAGAAAAGATACACAGCGAAGAAGAAAGACAAAAACCTCATTTGCCGTCCGAAGGAAGAGAACGGATACGCCAAGGCGGCGCGCATAAGAATAAGAAAAAATATGATCGCAAACGCGATAAAAAAAAGAGAGAAAAAGAGGTCACGGAATGACCTCTTCTTTTTTTTGTGATACGATGGAACTATGTTTGATATCATTTCTCTTATAAAAACCGCCGGATACTTGGGTGTCTCGGCTATCATTTTTGCGGAGTCGGGATTGCTTCTTGGTTTTTTTCTTCCCGGAGACAGTTTGCTTTTTACCGCTGGAGTGCTTGCCTCTGCCGGTTTTCTGAACATCTGGATCTTGGTCCCGCTCGTTTTTTTCTGCGCGGTCTTGGGTGATAATGTCGGATATTTTCTCGGAAGGAAAGCGGGAGAAAAACTCTTCCAAAGAGAGGAATCGTTTTTTTTCAAACGTTCAAACGTAGAGAAAGCAAAAAAGTTTTTTGAAAAACATGGTAGCCGTTCTATCGTTCTCGCGCGTTTTGTTCCCGTCGTTCGCGCTTTTGTCCCCCCGATTGCCGGAGTCGGACAAATGGAATACCGACGTTTTCTTTTTTCCGATATCGTCGGCGGGATGCTGTGGGCCTGCGGTCTGCCCATCCTCGGATATTATCTTGGAAAAACTATTCCTAGCATAGATACGTATCTTCTGCCTATCGTCGGAGCAATCATTCTCGTATCGGTTTTTCCCGTTTTTAAAATGTGGCTTTCCGGTTTGGCAAAAAAGAATGTCGGAAAAGACGGAGTCATTAAAATTCTCAAAGAGGGAGGAATCGGAGTTCTTCCGACCGATACGATCTATGGATTGGTAGGACAGGCACTTTCTGAAAAAACAGTGAGGAGAATGTATGAAATAAGAAAGAGGAATCCTGAGAAGCCGTTTATTATTCTTATCGGCAGTATCGTCGATCTTGGACTTTTTGGAATTTCTGAAAATAACGAGGAAGTTAAGTTGGCCAAAAATTCATGGCCGGGAAAAGTGAGTATCATTTTGTCATGCGACAATCCAAAATTTGAATATCTGCACCGCGGAACAAAAACATTGGCTTTTCGCTTGCCTGATTATCCGGAATTGCTGGAGATATTGAAAGAAACCGGGCCGCTTGCCGCCCCTTCTGCGAATTATGAAGGAGAATTGCCCGCTGTTACTATAAAAGAAGCGCAAAAATACTTTGAAAACGAAGTTGATTTTTATGAAGATGGCGGAAAAATTATTTCCGAACCGTCCACCATACTTAAAATAACGGGAGGGGAAATAGTTATCATACGCGAAGGGGTGAGAAAAAATCCTTGACTTACATTATTTATAATGTTATAATACAAATAGAATTTTTTGACTTTTGGAGAAACAAAATGAAAACCATGAGCGATTTGGATAATCTCATGGACGTTGTTCGGAGATTACCAAAAAGAAATAAAGGAACTGAAACCAACTGGCGGTTATGGAACGTAATCCGCGCGGAAAAACAGCTTTGGGTAACCCTGGATCTGGGTGAAAAAGGTTTGCGCACCGTACTCGTGGCAAAGGGGACGTATCTTGGCGCTTTGCTCCGGTATTGCGGTGTCGAATATCGGAAAGGAGCGAAATTGACCAAAGACGGCAATGTATGCAATCTTTCCGAAAGAATAGACAAAGAATGCGTCGTTGGATACAAGTAAAGATAAACGGGAACTTTGGTTCCCGTTTTTTAGGAACTATTGCTTTATTTATTAATATGTGTTATATTACAAATTACCGTTGCTCTTCCGCGGCGGTACTATTCGCGCAATGTCTTTTCCCGACAGGAGAAGACGCGCAAAAAAGGAGAGTCAAAATGAACGGTACATTGAAATCAAAAGTTTTTGAAACACCAAACATAAATGCCCTCGTCGTTATTTTTGTAAACGATGTGAACAGACCGACCGGAATTTGGAGAGGGGTTTTAAAAGAAACAGGAGACTACGTGGGTTCTGTAATAACAGGGGGCCTTACTGACAGTCCCTGCAGGGCTGAAATATGGGATGATCGCGCGCCGAAAGAATGGCAGAATCGGGAGCCTTCTGTTAATTACACGGTCATGTCTTTTGAACGGGCATTTCCTGAACTCATCGCGGCAATAGAAGAACAAAAACGCGAGGTGAGAGGTCTGCAAAAACGAATGAAAACCGAAAGAGATGTTCTTTACGGAGCCATGAAAGCGATGGTTTCGCCTGAAACTGCGCAAAAACTTGAGGAACTTATCGGTTTGCTTCTCAAAAAATAAAAAAGGGTTAAGTATCGCCGCCGCATTTTTGTGGCGGCTTTTTTATTGAGAAAAAACGGATTTTCGGATATAATCGGTCTTATGCAATCACACGAAATACGACAGAGATTTTTAGCTTTTTTTGAGAAGCGTGGGCATACGATCATTCCGAGCGCTTCGCTCATTCCTGAAAATGATCCTTCGGTGCTTTTTAATACTGCCGGCATGCAGCCTTTAGTTCCGTATCTTTTGGGGGCGACGCATCCGTCGGGATCGACGAGACTTGCCAACTCTCAAAAATGCGTGCGAACGGTAGATATAGACGAAATCGGCGACAATACGCATGCGACTTTTTTTGAAATGCTCGGCAACTGGTCGCTCGGCGATTACTTTAAACAAGAGGCCATTAAATGGAGTTTTGAATTTTTGACAGACAAACAAGAGGGTTTAGGTCTTGATGTGAGCCGTTTGTATGTAACGGTTTTTGAAGGCGACGAGAACGCTCCCAGAGATAATGAAGCTTTTGAAATTTGGAAAAACTACCTGCCGGAAAATCGGATCTATTTCATGAGCGCAAAATCCAACTGGTGGAGCCCGGGCGATAATGGCCCCTGCGGTCCCGACTCTGAAATGTTTTATGACGTTACGGAAAATGGTTTGGGTGATATGACGAAAGAAGATTATATGAAAGCCGACGACGAACAGAAAGTGGTGGAAATCTGGAACGATGTTTTTATGGAGTACGAAAAGAAAGACGGAAAAGTGATAGGGAAATTGGCAAAGAAAAACGTGGATACCGGATCAGGACTGGAACGTGTCACTATGGTTGTTCAGGGAGTGAATAATATCTATGATACGGATTTGCTTGCACCGATAGTAAACGAAGTAAAAAGTAAAAAGAAAAAAGAAAAAAGCAGCGACGGACGACCGGAACGAATTATTGCCGATCATTTGCGCACTTCCGTATTTATGATTGCGGACGGCGTTATTCCGTCAAATACCGATCGCGGATATATTTTGCGACGGCTTTTGCGGCGTGCGGTGAGATTGTCTCATTCTCTTCAAATGGAAAGCGGTTTGGAAGAACTCGTCGGAACCGTTGTACAGATTTACCAAAATGCCTACCCGAATTTGATTTCTGATGTTGTTCGGATCAGAGAAGAAATAAAAAAAGAAGAAGAGAAATTCCGACTGACTCTTGAGAGAGGAATGAAAGAGTTTGGAAAAATTGCGGAAGGAAAAAAAGAAATATCGGGAGCGGAAGCTTTTGGTCTGTTTTCTTCTTATGGTTTCCCCATTGAAATAACTGAAGAGATGGCGGATGAGCGAGGCATTTCGGTAGATAAAACAGGCTTTCAAGAAGAGTTTAAAAAACATAAAGAAATTTCCGCCGTCGGTTCCGAACAGAAATTCAAAGGCGGGCTTGCCGATACTTCGGAAATTTCTACTCGGTATCATACGGCGACGCATCTTCTGCAAAAAGCATTGCGAACGGTTCTCGGCGAGCAAGTGTTCCAAAAAGGAAGCAATATCACGGCGGAGCGCATGCGTTTTGATTTTTCTTACGGCGAAAAAATGACCGATGAGCAGAAGAAAAAAGCGGAAGATCTGGTGAATGAAAAAATACAAGAAGCTTTGCCGGTAAAGTATGAAGACCTGCCGATTGAAGAGGCAAGAAAAAGAAATCCCATCGGCTTATTCGGCGATAAGTACGGCGATATTGTCAGAGTGTATACCATCGGCGAAGGCGATAAAACATGGAGCATAGAACTCTGCGGAGGCCCTCACGTAAAGAACACGTCGGAGCTGGGCCATTTTAAGATCCTAAAGGAGGAGGCTGTTTCTGCAGGAGTGAGAAGAATAAAAGCGGTTCTTGAATAAATTTGAATTTGGTGCTTTTCCACCGAACAAAACAAAATAAAAGCCCCGATAAAACTGTCGGGGCTTTTCATGTGTCTTATTCTACCGCTGGAACCCAGCCTTCGGGGGCGACTTTCAGACAGGCTTTGCGGTCTTCGTGCAAGATCCTTCCGACGGTGGCGATATCCACCGCATTCAGCGCTGTTCCCGTGGCGAGCTTCGCCCAGATGGAAGGCGCGGCAATTCGTATGGCGTGTCCCCCCATTTTTATTTCAGTGAGCAGGTCGCCGTCGCCTTGCGGAACGAATACGTCGCAAATGTTGTCGGTACCTATCCAGAGCGGAATTTTCATTTTTATGAGTTCAAGCATCCGCGCGATAGAGTTGTGCAACGGGCCTTCAATAGAATGAAGCTGTCTCATGGAGATAGCGGCCGTCGGACAAATAATAACGCCGACATGGTGTTCTATGAGCTGTCCGATGAGCCGTGAAAACTTATCTTCTTGGTATGCTGACGGCGATATGGCATGAATGATCTTCACACTTGTCCCGCCGCCGGGAATTTTCGGTTGTTCCAGCCATTTTAATCCTTGGAGCAGAGTAAGCGTGCCGTTTTCGTTGGGAAGATTGGCTTGGTCAAGGTGCAGCTGTACTTCTTTTTCCAATTCGCAGGCGAGCTCAAGTCCCTTTTTGATATGAAGCCGGAATTTCGGGTCATTTTCATCACCGTCTTTTTCGGGAAGCAAAGATAAAAAGTCAGAAATCTCCGCCGCTCTTTTGAATACTTCCCACCGGACGGGGTCTCTGAAAAAACCGAATATCGGATTGGGCGCAATGCGGATTTTTATGGAATCTTTGTATTTTTCCTTGAGCTCGTTTGCTATGCGAATGGCGAGCAAACCGTCTTCGGGAAGATCGGGGGTTGCGTCAATGCAGGTATCCAGACGTGTCGTACCGAAGGCTATCTGCATCTCAATCGCATAAGACATGCGAGTGCGCAGATTTTCTTCAGTATAGGCCACACCGGTGTGCAGGTCGCCGACCAAGTTTTGTTTAACGGAAAGGGGGTAATTGCTGGCTTCAATTGAAGTCGTGCCGATATGACTCAAATACTGGTCGCCAAGAGTGTAGGCGCGGTCAATATGAGCATGGGCGTTGTAAAAACCCCCGCGTTCGTGTACCGGAATGAGCACCATTTTGTCGTATTCCGAGACGAATTCCCAATTATGGGCGCGATAGAATTTTGAAAGAACTTCATGTGTCGGGTTTTCCATTGGAGTACTCCGTAAAGAAAAGAAATGAAACTTTTGTAAGGATAGCAGAAGTCGGTAATTTTTCAAGTGAGATAATAATTCGGACTTTATACACAGCCCTATTTTTACATTTCGTGATATAATGAACATGCAAAGGAATGTTCGCATTTCTTTTTACGATGAGCATTTTTTCTACAAAAAAACCGGCAATAGCAATTATCTTTGATATAGGGAATTCAAGCGTCGGAGGCGCTGCGGTTTTGTTGCATCCGAAAAATAAACCGAAACTGCTTTACACGGTTCGCAAGGATATGGCGTTCCAAGAAAAATTTGATTTTGAGCGTTTCGTTTCTTCGGTACTTGAAACTTTGGAAAAAGTTGCCAGCGATATTTCCTCCGTAAAGCTTCCTCCTTATTCGGAAAAAGTTTTTTCCTGTTTTCTCTCGTCCCCGTGGTATGTTTCCCAGACTCGCATCGTAAAGAAAAATTTTGAAAGCCCGGTCAAAATAAGTTCAAGGATGATAGAGGAAATCCAGCGCAAAGAGATCAGTGATTTCAAAGCTCTGGAAATCAAAGAAATGGGAGAGGATGCCATTATTCTTGAAACAAAAACCATACAGACCAAATTAAACGGATACGAAACAAATGACCCCGCGGGAAAGGAAGCCACAGATCTTCAGATGGCAATGTACATTAGTATTTCTCCTCAAAAAATAATAAACAGCCTCACCGAAAAGATCAAAAATGTTTTCCATTCTCACACCATACATTTTAATTCTTTTCCGTTTTCTTCTTTTGTTGCCATCCGCGATATGTTCCATGAAAAAAACTTTTTATTCATGGATATTTCCGGCGAGGCCACCGATATCAGTCTTGTCCGCGATAACATTCTTCGGGAGACTGCGGCTTTTCCTTTGGGAAAAAACTTTCTTTTGAGAAAGATATCGGGCGATACCGGTTCAACCTTTCAAGAATCCGCTTCTCAGTTCCGTATGGCAAGAAACGAGGAATTGGAAGAAAATTCCGGCGACAAAGTAAAAAAAGCGCTTGAAACCGCGGGTCAAGAATGGGTAAAAGGGTTTCAAAACAATCTGTCTTCACTTTTGGGGCAGAAAGAATTGCTTTCTCACGATGTTTTTATTACTTCGGACGATGATGTTTCCAAATGGTTTGTTGAAAACTTGCAGAGCGTTGAAACCGATCAGTTTTTTGCCGCGGGAAAAAACTTTACTGTCAGACACCTTAATTCCATATTTCTTTCTTCCTTTTGCGATTCGGAAACGGCAGTGGAAAGAGATCCGTTTTTAATGATTGAAAGCATTTTTGTAAATCGTTTCGTATAAAAGCAAAACAATCAAATTTATATTATAAGAAAAATCTTCATTACTATGGTCAAAAAGGTAATACAAGACATCATTTCCCCGAAAAAAGGCGAAGCTCACGCTCACCGTCATGCTGGTCATGACAAGAAGCCTGCCGTTTCTTCTCATAGAAATACGCGGACCAAAGAAACTGAAGAAGTGGAAGATGTTTTGCCGAAAAGATTATCCGCGAAGGAAAAGGCCAAAGAACAAGTCATGGACCAATCTCCCATATTTGAAAAAATGAAACAACGACACGAGGAAAGAGAAAGCTTTTCTCAAGAATACAGTTCTGGAAGAAAAGGGTTGTTCAAAAAACGCATGAAAGCCGGAGGTATCGGTCTCGGCATTCTGACAATCGCTTGCGTCGTGGCGTACGGTTTTCTCTTCTACTCTTCAACCGTAACCATTCATTTGAAACATGCGGATATCAGTCTTGATAACAAAGCTTTTCAGGCGAAGCAACAATCGCCGGATGCCGTGCCTTTTCAAATAATGTCTTTATCGGGAGAACAGACCGTTAAACTTACTCCGACCGGAGAAAAAAGGGTTACCGCAAAAGCTTCGGGAAAGATCGTTGTTTACAATGCCTACAATAATCAACCGCAAACCCTTATCAAGAATACGCGTTTTCAGTCTTCCGATGGAAAGATTTTCCGAACGGACAGTCTTGTGGTTGTTCCGGGGATGAAAAAAACCGGAGGGAAAGATGTTCCCGGTTCGGTGACCGTTACCGTTTTTGCGAACGAAGCAGGGCCCGAATATAATATCGGGCTGGTTGATTTTACTGTTCCGGGATTCAAAGGTTCTCCTCGCTTTTCCAAATTCTACGCGCGTTCAAAGACGGCTATGTCCGGAGGAACGGATGGAATGGTGAAGGTCATTTCCGACGACGATATGAAAAAAGCAAAAGATTCCATGACAGCCTCCCTCCGAGAAAAATTGATTGCCGATGCTTTGGCACAGAAACCGAAAGGAACGGTTTTGTATCCTAACGCGATGTTCTTCACCTTTACCGACACGGTCAACAACAGTGTGACATCAGAAGAAAAAGAAGTTCCTTTGACCTTGAAAGGAACCGTTGACGCGATACTCTTTGACGAGACGGCGCTCAGCCGTCAGATTGCGCAAACGTCCGTTTCTTTGGGAAACGATGAAGAAATCAAGATAAACAATATAGAAAAACTTGATTTTTCATGGAAAACGCCGAGAGGAAATGCACCCGAAAAGACTGAAACCCTGGATTTTTCTCTGAACGGAACCGCCAATGCCGTTTGGGGGGTAGACGAAAATGCTATGAAAAACAAGCTTGCCGGAGTGAAAAAAGAAGAATTTACGGCGATAATGTCTCAATTCCCGGGCGTTGAAAAGTCAAAACCGTCATTTAATGTGTTTTGGAGGAGTTGCTTCCCTAAAACAGCGGAAAAGATACGCATAGAGACCCTTATTGATTAAATACTAATAAAACGCTTGACTATTCTAGCCAAAACATGCTAGCATATTGAGCACTTACGCAAATGAATTTAAACGAGAAAGAAGACAGCGTATACGGTACCGTAATAGAGGCTTTGCCCAATACTTTGTTTCGGGTTGTCATGGACAATACGAAAGAAGAAAAGCTTGCTTATTTATCCGGAAAGATGCGGATACATAGGATTAAAGTCTTGGTTGGCGATCGGGTTTTTGTGACTCTTGATCCTTACGGAGGAAAGGGGCGCATTACCAAGCGTCTTTAAATGAGGTTCCAAATTTACACAAAATTATTATTTTTTCATTACACCTATGCGAGTAAGAGCTGCCGTTAAAAAGATTTGTCCGAAATGCAAGACCGTCCGACGCGAGGGCCGGGTATTTGTCATATGTACCAATGCTCGCCATAAACAAAGACAAGGATAATACTAAACATAACTGAAAATAAACCACTATGCGCATTTTAGGAATCACCATACCGGATAACAAACGCCTTGAGATCGGTCTCACTTCTCTCTACGGGATAGGAAGAACTACGGCGAAAAAAATTCTTACAGAAACAAAAGTTGAATTCGGAGCTCATCCGGCCGACCTTTCACCTGAACAAGAAGCGGAGATCCGCAAAGAGATTGAATCCAGAAAAGTTGAAGGAGATCTTAAACGTTTGGTCGCAGGGAATGTAAAACGACTGAAAGACATTAAAAGCTATCGAGGGACGAGACACGCGCGAAGATTGCCTTCTCGCGGACAAAGAACAAAAACCAATTCGCGAACGGTACGAGGAAATGTCCGAAAGACTATGGGTTCGGGAAGAAGAAAGGTTGAAAAGACATAAACTGCAATAATCTAATATACTAAAATAATAAAATGGGAAAGAAACGAATAGTTAAAAAAGGAGGTGAAGGAGCATCGGGAAAACCGCGTTCTTTGAGCCGCGTGCCGAAAAAGAAAGTTTCCACCGGAATCTTGCATGTTGAGTCAACCTACAACAACACCAAAGCGCTCCTTACCGATACGGCAGGAAATGCTCTCGTCTGGTCATCCTCAGGAATGCTCGGATTCAGAGGAGCAAAAAAGGGAACACCGTTTGCTGCTGCGAAAGTCGGAGAACTCCTCGGAGAAAAAGCTCAAACGATGGGAATGAAAGATGCCGGAGTGGTTATTAAGGGAGTTGGCTCGGGAAGAGAAGCAACCGTTCGCGGATTCAATTCCAAAGGCATAGAAATTATCTCTGTTAAAGATACGACCCCGGTTCCGCACAATGGTCCGAAGCCGAAGAAACCGAGAAGAGTTTAATATTTAATTAACGTACTTCCGCAATAGCAAGGAAAAAGGGAAAGTATGAAAACCGCAGGTTTTCATCGCCGGCTCGCAGCCGGCCCCTACGCCATAGCGACCCGCGGGAGCGATCAATCAGATGGATAAAAAATGTAAAATTTGCAGACGCGCCGGTGAAAAACTTTTCCTCAAAGGAGAAAGGTGTTTTACGCCTAAGTGCGCTTTCGGAAGAAAGGCTTACCCGCCGGGAAAAAGAGACTCCGAAAGAAAACACCGAAGCACGGTTACCGAATATGGTCTTCAGCTCCGCGAAAAACAGAAAGTTCGCAATGTGTATGGCTTGTCTGAAAAGCAGTTTTCAAATTACGTTAAAAAAGTTTCCAGCAGAGAGGGGGATCCTTCAGAGAAGCTCTATGAAGAATTGGAGACGAGATTGGATAACACCGTCTATCGCCTCGGTCTCGCGAAATCACGTTCTGAAGCCCGCCAATTCGTGTCTCATGGACACATCATGGTAAACGGCAAAAGACTCACCATTTCATCTCATCAAGTAAAAGTAGGGGACATCATAAAAATTCGTCCCGGAAGTATGGTAAAGATCCCGTTTATGGGCCTTGCAGAAAGACCTTCAAAAGGATCAGTACCGGCATGGCTTTCATTTGACCAAAGGAAAGCCGAAGCAGCCGTTCTTGGCAAACCGATTCTCGACAAAGGAGCCTCTGAATTCAAGCTCACCTCTGTTATTGAGTATTACAGCAGATAGTAACTCTTTACAAATCTGTGTTAATAGTGTATATTTATAAAAATATAAAAACATGCTCGAAACAGACATTTTATTGCCAACAAAACCGAGGGTAGTTGAGGAAAATGAGTTTTCCGGCGTCTTTGAAATAGACGGACTTTACCCCGGGTATGGCCATACGCTTGGTAATTCGCTTAGGCGGATTATTTTGTCGTCTCTTCCCGGCGCTGCGATCACGTCAGTGAAAATTGACGGTGTCAGCCACGAATTCAGCACGATTGAAGGCGTGAAAGAAGACGTGGTGATGATCCTTCTCAATCTCAAAAAAGTCAGATTGAAAGTATCCGGAGATGAACCGCAAGAAATTTCTCTTTCTATCAAAGGACAAAAAGTCGTTACGGCGAAAGATATAAAAACGCCGGGACAGGTGGAAATCCTGAACGACGATCAATACATCGCGGAAGTTACCGGTCATAATACCGTTTTGAATATCATTATGACGGTTCAAAAAGGACTCGGCTATGCGACCCGCGAAGAACTCCAAAAAGAAAAAGTTGAAGTCGGCTCCATTCTGCTTGACTCCATTTTCGCTCCTATTCGCCGCGTCAACTACGAGGTGGAAGATATGCGCGTCGGGGACAGAACCGACCATAACCGCCTCAGAATTTTTATTGAGACGGACGGTTCTCTTACCGCAAGAGAGGCGTTGGAGAGATCCATCAATATCATGATTCAGCAGCTTACCGCCATTGTCGGATTCAAAGAAGAAGTTCCCGAAGAAGAAATTGCCGCCATGGAGGAGGCAACGAAAGAAAAAGCAAAGAAAGGAAGAGAAGAAGTTGATCCGGAACTCTTGAAGACTCGCATTGAAACGATGAACATGAGCACGAGAACGCAGAATGCTCTGAACGCAGCGAACATCCGAACCCTCGGCGGACTGGTCCGCAAAAAAGAAGAAGATCTTCTTGACGTAGACGGACTCGGAGAAAAAGGCATTCAGGAGATTAAGAAAGTTTTATACGATCTCGGCATGTCGCTTCGCCAATAATTAACAGAAACGCGCGGTTATCACTTAGCGCATTAGATTACCATCATGAGACATCACGACGCAAACAGAAAATTCGGAAGGGAAAAGAAGGTGCGCACCGCGCTCTTCCGCTCTTTAGCCGTATCCCTTATACGGGACGGGAAAATAAAAACGACCGAAGCAAAGGCGAAAGAACTTCGCCCGTACATGGAAAAGCTTATCACGAAAGGCAGAAGCGCTACGCTTGCATCCAGACGCGTTCTCATTGAAAAAATCGGGGGACCGAGATCAGTCAAGAAATTGATTGAAGAAATCGCTCCTCGCTATGAAAACAGAACCGGAGGATACACCAGAATTACGAAAATCGCTCCGAGAGCCGGCGACGCGAGCAAGATGGCTATAATTGAATTTGTATAATAATACCATGACGAATACGACAATCTACACAATTGACGCGGAAGGAAAGAAATTGGGAAGAATCGCCACCGAGGCTGCAAAGCATCTGATTGGCAAAGATACCCCCGCTTTTCAGCGAAACGCGATAAACGGCGAAAAGGTGCGCATTATCAATGCGTCCAAGGTTTCCATTGACCCGAAAAAACTTACCGACAAAGTATACAAGAGATACTCCGGGTATCCGGGAGGACTTCGCGAACGCCGCATGGAAGAAGTTATCGCCATCAAGGGTTACAAAGAGATTTTTATAAAAGCGATATACGGCATGGTTCCGTCCAACCGATTGCGCGCGAAAATTATGAAGAATCTTGAAGTTGCCGATTAAATTTAAATACTATGCCAACAAAGACAGAAACAAAGAACGAAAAGTTCAATAAAGGTATCGGACGAAGAAAAACTTCCACGGCATCCGTCAGGATTGTTCCGGCCGCCAAGACCGTCGTTATCGTCAACGGCAAAGATTCTTCCGAATACTTCCCGACCGAAGAAATGAGAGGAATCGTTTTTGAAGCTTTCAATACCGCCAAGCTCCCGACCGGATTTGCCGTTTCCGCTAAAATAAGCGGAGGAGGCATCCACTCGCAGGCAGAAGCTCTTCGTCACGGAATCGCCCGCGCCATCGTTGAGTACGATACGACTCCGGCAACCAGAGTTAAATTGAAAAAAGAAGGATTCTTAAAAAGAGATCCGAGAGCCAAAGAAAGAAGAAAATTCGGATTGAAGAAAGCACGCAAAGCCGCACAGTGGGCAAAGCGCTAAACGGAAAAAACAATAGGAAAAAAGAAAAAAGCACGACGGAAACGCCGGGCTTTTTTGTTGTTTTGCAAAATTGTATTTTTCGTGTTACCATTCTACCCGGTTTAACTTCAAAAGGAACTGGTGCCAATGAGCAATATCTTTGAAAATGTATTTATTGCCGATCGGCACACAGCCGATCTGATTCCCGCGATCGCAGAGGAACTTTCTGTTTTTCCTCCCGCGTTATTGAAATTTGTTTTTGAACATGGAGGAAAAATCCATGTCTGCGAGGCGAACAATACGTTATTTTTTGTGAGAAACGGTTTGGAAATTTGTACGAATGACGATGGAAGAACCTCAATGGAAAATAGCCATGTGTATCTTTATCCGGAAAACGGGCGAGTCCATTTTGTGCTTGTCACCGACGGAACAGATTTTTTGAAGAGGGGATACCCGCATTCGGTAGCGATTCACGAATTTTTTCACTTGATAGACTATGCGTTTTGTCTTGAGAATCCCAGAAAGAGATTTCCTTTTTTAAGTGATAATCTCCCAAAAGGAAGATCTTTGGACTGGTATGCCGAGCTGAATCAATGGGAAAAATTTGCGGTCGCGGGAGAAGCGTTTTGCCATCCGGAGCGTTTTGTCAGCGATGACTATCGGACGCACAACAAACTGGAACTCTATCAAAAATCACCTGAAATTTTCGGATATTTTGACGGATTTTTCAACCAATGGAAACGATAACATCTCCCCATCACCCTGATTTTCATCAGGGTGATTTTTTGCTACAATGAACCCATGGAAAAAACAAGGCTTAACGAAGAAAAGGAAGATCATCCTTTTACCAGATTGCGGAGTTCGGATATCAGAGGGAATACTTCCGTGTTTTATAATATCCCGGAAAGACCGGACGTTGTTGTCCGCAAATCTTTTGTGAATATGGATGATGAAAAAGCGGAGACGGCGAGCATTCATGAAAAAGCCGAGTTTCTCCATCACCGCTTGAGTGAATTTAAGAAAATTATCGGTCGTCTCGGGATACGGATGGCAAAAACCGATTATTTGATCGGCAGAGATCCGGAGAGGGACAGACCGGTGATTTTTGGCGTTACCGAGCGGATAGAAGGAAAGAGTTTGGAAGATATGACGGTTTTAGACAAAGAAACCGCAGAAAAGGCTGATGGTGTTTACGCAAAAATTATTTTTGATCTTTTTAACTCTTACAAAGAAAACAGCTATTTTTGGAGCGATCCGAAAAATGCGCAGTTTATCTTCGGAAAAACCAAAGAGGATGAAAAACCGGAAGTCTATTTGGTGGATGTTGATCCTGATATCATAGATTGGAGCAGTGTTTCGGAAGACAGCAAAGAACACGTATTTTGGAACAGGCTCTTCATATTGCTTTCACAGATTGAAACGCTGGAGGAGAAGACGTATGAGAAGGGATATCGGTTTAAAAAATCACGGGAAGCAATAGATACAATAAAAGGGGAACTTTTTGCTTTGCCATAAAAAATTTCATGGATTCATTTGAAAAATACGAACAAAAACCGGATAAAGCGCCGTTTAAAAGTTGGAAGGAATCCGATATAGAAGGATATTCTTCGGAGTTTTTTAATCTTCCCGAACACCCCGGATTGGTTATACGAAAAATCGTACCGCTTGCGGTAAAAGAAATAGACGGAAAAAAGACGGCAGAAAATGCGATTGCGTATTGGACGGAACAGTCAAAAATTTTCCAAAATTTTGCAGACCGATACGGCATAAGAATGGCAAAGACCAGCTATTTTGTTGGAAATGACCCGAAGTGGAAGAGCAGCGTTCCGAAAGAATCCAAACCGGTTTTTATGGCTGCGACCGAGCGTATCATGGGAAAAAACCTTCGTGCAATGAACTCCATTGACGAAAAAGCTTTAGAGGAAATAGATGCCATGTTTTCCGGTCTTTTTTTGTCTCTTTACGATGCCTATAACGAAAGCGGTTATACATGGGGAGATTTTAATAACGGTCAAGTGGTGTATGGAACTGCGGAGAACGATACCGAACCGCATCCATATATCGTGGATGTTGATCCTCTTATGAAAAAATGGAACGAGGAACAGCAAGACTTCAAAGAAATGAATTTTTGGAATTATGCTTCGCTGATTTTTTCAAATATGCAGGAATTGAAAAAAAGAATTGCCGGTGAAAATAAAAACTTTGAGAAAGCAAATATCGTTCTTTCCAAGATACTTTCCGAGATGCCAGAACCCTCAGATGGGAAAGCAAAGACGTTGCGTTTTGAGATAATCAATGCTAAAAACTAATACATATGAATGAAGATGAAAAAGACGATGTCACTTTTGAACCGGAGGAAGACCATGACGAAGAAACTCCTTTGGCGAAAATAAAAAAACTCAAAGACGAACTTAAAACGGCAAGAAAAGAACGCGATGAGTATTTGACCGGCTGGCAGAGAGCCAAGGCTGATTTTATCAATGCGCGAACGGAAGAAGAGAAATCCCGCGCCGAATTCCTAAAATCCGCCAACAAAGAACTGATACTGGATATCCTCGCTTCCGCGGATAGTTTTGACATGGCTTTTGCCAACAAAGAATCCTGGGAAAAAGTAGACAAAAACTGGCGTACCGGCGTGGAATATATTTACAGTCAGCTTCTGAATACGCTTGAACAGTACGGTTTGAAACAACTCAACCCGGTCGGAGAATCTTTTGACCCGAACATTCATACCAGTGTAGAAAGCATACCTGTGGAAAAAGAAGAAGACGATCACAAAATTCTGGAAGTCGTCCAAAAAGGGTACACCTTAAATGGCGCTTTAATACGATCTCCCAAAGTAAAAGTCGGAGTCAAAGGCTAAATGCTTGACTTCATTTTTCATATAGCTATAATATAGTTCTAAGCTATATTATTTTTTATGGTAAAAAGAATCGTTATTCATCACGAAGAGATACAGATCGTTTTCAAGACCGATCCGGAATTAAAGGACGCGGCTTTGGAGAAAGCGAAACATGAAGGAATGACTTTGAAAGCCGTTCTTTGTTCGGCGATGCGCGCGTATGTGAACGATGAGATGGTTATGAAGATGACGCGAAGAGAAGAGGAGTATGAAGAAGAAGACGGATTGCCGAAAGCGAAAGCGCCTCCGCAAAAAAGCAAAAAGCAAATAGCAAAAAAGAAAAAGGAAAAAGAAGAAATTCTCTCGCCGATAATTCAAAATTCAAAAAGCAAAAATAAAAAATAATCGTTCGTCATTCCGGACTTTGATCCGGAATCCACGTACGGCGAATGACATGGATCCCGGGTCGTTGCCCGGGATGACGAGTGAGAAATTAAAAAATTTAGGAATTAAACAATATAAACTTATGTCAAAAATAATTGGAATAGACTTGGGAACCACGAACTCCGCCATGGCGGTCATGCAGGGCGGGGAGGCGAAAATCATTGAGAACATTGAAGGCGCGAGAACCACTCCTTCCATTGTTGCAATTGCCAAGAACGGCGAACGTCTTGTCGGCGCCGTAGCCAAAAGACAGGCCGTAACCAACCCCCAGAATACGCTCCATGGGGTCAAGAGGCTCATTGGACACGCTTTTACCGATGAAGGCGTCCAGAAGGACAAAAACATCGTGGCGTTCGCCATAGAGAAGGCTGATGACGGAGTCGGGGTAAAGGTTAAAATGAACGACAAATTCTACCGCCCTCAAGAGATTTCCGCGATGGTTCTTCAGAAACTGAAACAAGACGCGGAAGCGAAGCTGGGAGAAAAAATAGATGAAGCGGTCATTACCGTTCCGGCATACTTCAGCGACTCTCAAAGAAAGGCTACTAAAGACGCGGGAGAGATTGCGGGATTCAACGTCCGCCGCGTTATCAATGAACCGACGGCTGCCGCTCTCGCTTACGGTTTCAACAAAAAGAAAAATGAAAAGATCGCGGTCTATGACTTCGGAGGCGGTACGTTTGACGTTTCCGTTCTTGAAGTGGGAGACGATGTCATTGAAGTGAAATCAACCGATGGCGACGTCCATATGGGGGGTGAAGATATTGACCAGGATATCATCCGATGGATCGGCGATGAATTCAAAAAAGAACAGGGAATTGATATTACGAAAGACGTGCTGGCTGTTCAGCGTTTGAAAGAAGCTGCCGAGAAAGCGAAGCACGAACTTTCCACATCTATGGAAGTGGAAATAAACATCCCGTTCATTACTTCCGATGCTTCCGGTCCTCGCCACTTGCTCATGAAGATGTCTCGCGCGAAGCTGGAAGAACTCGCTTCAAAATATATCGCTCGTTCCATTGATATCGCCAAGCGCGCCATGGATGCTTCCGGTTTCAAAGTCTCTGAAATTGATGAAGTCATCTTGGTCGGAGGGCAGACCAGAATGCCGGCAATCGTTGACGCGGTCAGAAAATTCTTCGGAAAGGAACCGAATCGCACCATCAACCCGGACGAAGTCGTCGCCCTCGGCGCTTCCATTCAGGGAGGCATTATGCAAGGAGAAGTGAAGGACGTGCTTTTGCTTGACGTTATCCCGCTTTCTCTCGGCATTGAAACGCTCGGAGGCGTTGCCACCAAACTCATTGAAAGAAACACCACTATCCCGGCTTCAAAATCACAGGTATTTTCAACGGCGGCCGATAATCAGACTTCCGTGGAAATCCACATCGTTCAAGGGGAACGACCGATGGTCTCGGACAATAAATCTCTCGGAAGATTTATCTTGGACGGCATTCCGCCGGCGCACCGCGGAACTCCGCAAGTGGAAGTGACGTTTGATATTGATGCGAACGGAATTCTCTCCGTCAAAGCGAGAGAGAAAACTACTGGAAAAGAACAGTCCATCCGCATCACCGCTTCTTCGGGACTCTCTAAAGAGGACATTGAAAAAATGAAGAAAGATGCCGAGATTTATGCGGAAGCCGACAAACAGAAACAGGAAATGATAGAACTCAAGAACCACACCGAGACCTTGATCTATACCGCGGAAAAAGCGCTCAAAGATGCCGGCGATAAAGTTCCCGCCGAAGTAAAAACTTCCGTTGAAGGAAAGATAATCGCGCTCAAAGATTTGAAAGACAGTACCGATAAAGATGTTCTCAAAAAAGCAGTGGATGAACTTTCTGAAGAACTTATGAAGATCGGCGACGCCATGGCGAAGGAAGAACCGAAACCGGGCGAAGCTCCGAAAACGGAAGGAGGAGAAAATCCTGACAAGGGATCCGAGAACGTCCGCGATGCAGACTTCAAGGAATAAGATATAAGAAAAAACTCCGGCGCTTTGCCGGAGTTTTTGGTTTGATATATACTGAAAATACTTTTATGAATAAGTATCAGAAGACGCCGGAAATTATAATAGATCTGCACGGAAAAACTATTGCCGAGGCGAAAGTTTTGCTTGATACAATAATCGCGGAAAAGAAGTATTCTCACATTCGGATGATTACCGGGAAGTGCAGCTATCGTGAACATGGGCCGATACTCCAGCCTTTTGTGAAGAATTATCTGGAAGAGAAGAACATTAAGTTCAATCAATCAAAAATTCAAGATGGAGGAGAGGGAGCATTGGAAGTGTATATAATGGAAAGAAAAAAGAAATAAGCAACAAGAAAAAAGAAAAGCCGTCCTGGAATAGGGCGGCTTTTGATTTGTTGCTATTTTTTGCTTTTTAGAAAAAGCATAAAACTTCGCAATGCGTAATAGAGACTGATTGCGGTGAATAATGTTCCCAAGGCTAAAATTTGGTGATCAGCAAACACTGAATACTTTATGAATTCCCACATACGAATGTACCCACGGTTATTTATCTGCTTAAATAATATAACTGGAAACGTAATAAGTCAAATACTTCTTGCAAAAACTCTAAAATCGTGGTACTTTGAAATTAGAATTTTCTTTGATTTTTAACCCCTGTTTAAGGAGGCGGTTATGTTTCGGTCTTTCTTTTTAAGCTGGAAATGGGCGCTTCCGGCGTATGGAGGGATCATTTCCATATTTGCTTTACTCCTGTTCCAAGTGCTTACTGCTTGGCGTTTCGCTGACTGGATGCTTACGGTGGGCGGAGTGGTGTCGGGAGCCGAACAATTTACGACCCCGGAATTTATTCAGAATTTCATGTACGAAGGAGTGGTTATTGCCGGATTATTTATCCTCATACAATCATTCCTTAATGTCGCATCGCGAGTCTTCTGCTGGTTTTGGTATGAAGCCATCACGTTTTTTTATCTGCCGAACTGGAATAAAACTTTGCGGGATGTCAGTAATCCGGCGGAAAGGCTGCAGGACAGCGCCGAGGCTTTCACTCTGAAATTTTTGGAAATGGCCAAGGCTGCCGTGCGGGCTTCTATCGTTCTCGTAACCGGTGTTCCGAAATTATGGATAGCGAGCAAGTACTTCAATTTCTTTTCTTTCGGTCATATTCCGGGAATGCTCGTGTGGATCGTTTTTGCCGTTTGTCTTGTCGGCTTTCTTATCTCCAAATTGATCGGTATCAATCTGGAAAAATGCCGGTACGACATCAGAACGGCGAGAGGTTTTTACCGAAGCGGGATAGAACATGTTCAGCGGAATAAAAACCGGGATGATTCCATTCCGAATCTGGAAAAACTCATGAAGAAAATGAGGAAAGCCAACTTTCGTTTGTTCTTCAATCAGTTTTGGTTTGAGGTTTGGCTTGGACTCTACGGACAATTTTGGGCCGTCGCTCCGCTTATCTTCTTCGGGTATAACGTATTTTCCAAACACTCCACCTATGGACGGGCGGAACAGACAAGAAGCACTCTCGGCGAGGTTAATGGCGCTGCATCCACGCCTATCTCTCTCTACGATATGTATACCGATTTTTTGAGTACGGCGGCACGTCTGAAAGAGTTGGAAGAAACCATCAATAATCCCGAAAATTGGGAAATGGAGAAAAAAGAGAACGGTTGGGAAGACCGCCGCGTCAGTAACAGTTTCGTAACCGACCAAAGCGGAAAAAAAATCGCGCTTTCACTTGATGAACTTTCTCTTCTCTTGGAACACATTCGCAGGGAAGAAAGGCAATAAAAGTTTTATGTAAAAACCCCGCTCGGTTGCCGAGCGGGGTTGTTTTTTAATTCTATTCTTGAGAGAGAAGGGTTTCCAGTTTTTTTCTTATGTCCGTTTCTTTCTGTTTGTCTGCTTTTTCTTGTTCTTCAACCGTTTTTTCTTTCTTGAGCGCATCCAGACGATTTTGAATTTCTTGCGCCATTTCCGGGTGTCGGTCTTCTCTGACGAATTTTTTTGTTCGTTCAATGAATCCTATTTTTTCTTCAGTGGAAAATTCTTTTGGATTCGCCACGACTTCTTCTTTTGTCGTTTCTTTCCCCTCCGTCAAATTGAACATTTTTCCGTCGCGAGATACGCGAATGAGAGGGAGTTTCATTTCTTCGGCCAGTTTTTGAACTCTCGGAAGCGCGGTTTCGTAATTTTGCGCATTCTCCATAATATACATTCCCGTAGCTTTTGGATTTCTTACGACAATCTCGTTCCATGTGGTCGTGGCTTCATTGGAACGGTTTTCGGAACCGACCGCTTTTGCCATGTGCTCCACTATGTTCGTTTGTACAGAAGAAGGCCCGCTTTTCGCTCCTTTGATATCAAGACTTTCCACCACGGTTCCTTCATCATTTTGGTAGGCGCTCATAATCTCTCCGTTGCCGATGATAAGACCGGTTTCGTAAATGAGTTCTCCTCGCGCCGGCATTGTTTCAGCAAGGCTGGCATCAAGGGTTTTTGACGAAACGGATATGGTTGGTTCCAGTCCGACCAGAAAGCGCGCTTTATCCTCCGAGGTCATCATCTCCGTATCCATTACGGCATTGTTCATAGACGTATTCGCCATCTGTTTTTCAAAGGGAATGCCGTGGAGAAAAAGTATGTTATGCTTATTGACGTTTTCTTGAATATCCCGGTCTTTTTTGTCTCGCTCAAATTCTTCTTTGATTTCCGCCTGCTTCCCGTAAAATTCGGAAATCTTCGCTTTGGCTTTGTCATGCCATGCTTCGTCTATTACCGTATCTTTCGCATCTTCTATCTGTCTGTCGTAATAGGCTATCGTATCGCGTCCGCTTTCGGCATATTTTTGTTCCTGTTCCGCTTTCGTTATTCGGGATTCATCAAAATATCCGGCTTCATTTTTCTTTTGGTAGTACTCTGATTCTTTTTCAGACACATCTTGTCCTCCTCCGAATCTCCTTTGAATTTTGTACCAAATGCTTGATTTTCGTTTTTCTATTTCCTCCTTAAGGGTTTTTAATTCTTCCTGCGCGGCGAGCCATTCGCTTTGTTCTTTTTTGACTTCCTCCAAATTCTTTCCGGCCGTTTCAATTTTTTGTTCGTACATACCGCGTTTTTCCGAAAGCGCATTTCTTTCTTCCGCAAGTCTCTTGTTTTCCTCCGGGATATCTTTCATGTATTTTCTTCGGAGCTGATACATTTCCACGGCAAGTTCGTGCCGTCCTCGTTTTGAAAATTCTTTGCTGAAATCATAGGATCCTTCTTTCGGGTTTTCCGAATTTTCAGAAGAAACGGATTCTTGCTCGTTGGTCGCTTTGTTTTCGTTTATGGTTTCTTGCATGGAATTTAGTATTCAATTTTATCATTTTTTGCCGTCCAATCTTGGAAGGCTTTGGTTGCCTCCTCATCCTCTAAATGCAAAAAGGGAATGTTCCGGTTTTCGTATTCTTTTCCTATTTCTTCATAAATGAATTGGTCGTCAAAGCCGATGTCTTTGGCATCTTTTTTGGTGCTGGAATAATACACTCTTTCCGGTCTCGCCCAGTAGATAGCTCCGAGGCACATCGGGCACGGTTCACAGGAAGTGTAAATTTCGCAGCCGTCCAATTGAAAAGAGTTGAGCGTCTTGCAGGCGTTTCTAATAGCGACGACTTCCGCGTGGGCCGTCGGATCATTCTCGGTGGTAACATGATTCGCTCCTTCTGCAATGATTGCCCCGTTTTTTACAATAACGCAGCCGAACGGCCCGCCGGTTCCACCCGCGATATTTTCTCTTGCGAGCGCTCCAGCTCTCTTCATAAAGTCTTGTTTTTCCATAGTATTGTCTTTTTTATATTTACTTCATAATAGAATAAATTTACACGGAAAGAAAGGGATTTTTTGATTTTCTCCGCCTTATGATATTATATAAATTATGGAAAAAAAAATCGGGTATGATGCGGAGAAGGTGAACGACTTTTCTTCAGAGAGGAGGGAAGCCGTTCCAAATAAAACCGAGGTGATAGCGATTACCGATACTCATAATGATTATGAGGCGATTGTTCGCAATCTTCGGATTCATGGCGTTATCAACGAACGGGGCGAATGGATGGAAGGAGCGAAGAATGTAAAGATTATCCACACGGGGGACGTGGTGAACAAAACCAACCCCGATAAACAAAGTTTGGAATATATTGTTCACTTGAAACAAACCGCGCCAGAAAGCTGTTCGGTTGAAGTGCTTGCCGGAAATCACGAGATAGAATATCTGATGAATGCTGCGGGGGTCGCGGAAGAAGGATCGGAGAGGAAACTTATTGCGGACAACATGTCTTTTTTGGGTGAAGATGGGCCTATCCTGTATGTGCACGGGCATCCCTCAAGAACTCTGCTCAAAAAAATTCTTTCAAAAGGAATGACGGGGTTTAATGAACAGTTTAAAGAAGCGATGCAGCTATCTCTGTCCGGCAATAACGAAAAGCTCAAGCGTTTTTCGTTCAAGAAAAAAGATCTGAAGAAAGACGAAAAGCCGTATCAGAAAAAAGTAACGCTGGAGGATTACTACAAGATCCACGGGCCGGAAATACAGCGGATGCTTTTGAAACTCGGGTACCGTTTTGTCGTTCACGGGCACGCCAGCCAGCAGGGAGGAGTGCAAAAAATGGATGAGTTTCCCGAGATGCCCGAAATCACTTTTATCAACAACGATGTTTCCGTTTCTTCCTATAAAAAACTGGAGCCGGGTGAAACGGCTGGAAACCAATGGGGGTCGCTCAAAATTACGATGACGAATGCTGACGGAAAAAGCGCGGTGGAAGAAATTACGGTCGTGAATAAGAATACGTATACGGACATTGAAAAGAATATGAAGAAGGCGGATGCTACCGAAACGCAGATTGATCTGCTCGTAGAAGAACTTGCTCAAAAAGGGGAAACTTCGCTTGCCGAAAAAATGGACGGTTTAAGTCGCGAAGACTTGCTGAACGTAGCGATGGGAATTCGGCGATTTATGGACGAGCCTTTGGACGAAACGGCCTATTCCCGATTTGCTCTGGTATATGCTCTGGCCTGCACTCGTCTTGAAGCTTTGGATGAAGAAACATAAGACCGCATTAAAAATTATTTTTATGAATTCAATGGAAAAAATAGGGCAAGAAGAAGTGAAAAAAGATGAGCTTGCAGCTTTGGTAAATTCTCTCATGAAAGATTTTCCGCCGGCGAATTGTACGGACGAAGAACTGAGGAAGGGTGAGGCAGCGCTTGATTCTAAAATGGAGAAGATGACCAGAGAAGAACTGCTCAATCTTGCTATGGATATACGCGAACGTCTGGAACAACCGCATAGTCGTTTTGCTGATGAAAGCGCATATGTTCGGTTCGCAACGGTCTATGGAGCCGCCTGCGCAGAGCTGGAAAAGCTGGATAAGGAGAAGTAAGGAAAAAGCAATAAGAAAAAATGGAACGGCCGTCGTCGTCCGCCGGGCCGAGGTTGTACCTCGGCCCGTAACGTTTGGATGATATGATGAAGTTTGTTTAAAAAAAGAACCTCATTTTATCACACAAACGTTTCGGAACGGGGTACAACCCCGTTCCGGCGCCAAGCACCGTTATTGTCCCCCTTTTTTCTTTTTGCTTCATTCTTTTTCTATTTTCCCATTTATCCACTTTCCCAACCCTCTCCTCTCTTGATATACTAAACCCATGATTCCTTATACTCAAAAACCATGTTAGCCGATCGTATGAGAATGGCGGCTGCTTGGCTGGCGGCGAATCCGAGACTCTATGTGGAAGATGTTTTTTCAACGTATCTGTATACGGGAAACGGGAGTACTCAGGCGATTACGAATGGGATTGATTTGGCTGGGAAGGGGGGGGCTGGTGTGGCTCAAAGGAAGAAGTGATGCCTTTGGACATGTGTTATCTGATACAGTAAGAGGTGCAACTAAAACAGTCTACACACACTCTACTTACCAACAAGAAACTGTAGCGAATAGTTTAACTTCTTTTAATAATACCGGATTTTCTTTAGGATTTTCCCCAGTAATAGATATAAACAATAATACTAAAACTTTCGCCTCCTGGACCTTCCGCAAAGCCAACAAATTCTTTGACGTGCAAACCGTCACCGTCTCCGGCGGGGTAACGGCCACTGTTGACTTGTCATCTCTCACCACGGTCGGCATGGTAGCGGTAAAACGCACGGATTCTACGAGCGCATGGTTTGTCTACCATCGTTCCTGTACTGCAACCAAACTCGTCTATCTCAATACTACCGCAGCGGAAACAAGCGATGCGAGCATTTCTCTTTCGGGAACCACGCTTTCTCTCCTGGGTGGCACTATTCCGAACGGAACGTACATCGTCTACGCTTGGGCGCATGATACAACCGCAAATACCGGAATGATACAGTGCGGGACATACACTGACACGGCAGACTTTACGGTTACTCTCGGCTGGGAACCGCAATATGTTCTGGTAAAAGTAACCAATACCACCGGAAGCTGGACAGTACAAGACTCCATGCGCGGTCTGGTTACCGACGGAACCAGCTACAAACTGAAACCGGACACGACGGATTCGGAATCCGGTACAACACAGATCAAACCGACCGCCACCGGTTTTCGCGGTTTGGCGGGATTGGGCAATACTTATGTGTACATGGCCATCCGCCGTCCCAACAAACCCCCGACGAGCGGGACGCAGGTGTATAATGCGATTGCAAGAGCAGGAACGCAGACAGTTGCGACGGTAACGGGAGTAGGGTTTGCACCGGATATGGTGATTACCACAGGTAGAACAAATGTTGTTGGTAATCCGATATTTACAGATCGTTTAAGGGGGGCAAACATCCAAACCAGAAGTGATAGCATGATCGCGGAAAGTACTTATACAGATGTAATTACGGGATATGGCATGGATGGAGTAATGTTGGGTAATGATCTAACAACAGGGTTTGTTAATTACTCGCCAAGTCAAACTTACATCAACTGGTTCTTCAAACGCGCCCCCGAGGTGTTTGATGAGGTCTGCTATTCAGGAACCGCTTCTGCATCACTCGTTCTTAATCATTCTTTAGGTGTGTCACCTGAGTTAATTATCATTAAATGCAGAAGTACAGGAGGAGATGCTTCAAGGAATTGGTATGTTTCTACGACAGGCGATCTTACCAAACATCTATTCTTAAATACGACAGCTGCCTATGGAACAACTGAACATCAAGTAGAGGCTATATCCTCCACAACTTTTCAATTGAGAGGAAATGAAAACCTTACTTCTGCAAGCGGCGATACCTACGTCGCCTACCTCTTCGCCACCAAAGCCGGCATTTCCAAAGTCGGTTCCTACACCGGCAACGGTTCTACTCAAACCATAGACTGCGGTTTCTCCGCCGGAGCAAGATTCATCCTCGTAAAACGAACCGATTCTACCGGTGCTTGGTTTGTCTTTGATAACACTAGAGGAATAGTCGCCGCAGAAGATCCGCATTTATCACTTAACACCGCCGCCGCAGAAGTAACCACCGATGATAGTGTAGATCCCGATGTCTCAGGTTTCAAAGTCAACGAACTCGCCGCAACGCACATCAATGTGACTAGCGCGACGTATATCTTTTTGGCAATGGCATAATTTTGCCGCCGGGCCGAGGTTGCACCTCGGCCCGTAACGTTTGGATGATATGATGAAGTTTGTCTGGTTATACCTAAACACGGATTCCGGCTCAAAGGCTGGAATAACGAAGAGGAAGAGACTAATTGGAGACGGTACTACACAAACGTTCCGGAGTGGGGTACAACCCCGCTCCAGCGGAAAACGACAGCTGTCGTTCCTTTTTTTCTTATTCTTGCCCGCCGTAGCTTCAGCGAAGGCGGGGCTTTTTGCTTTATTCTTTTTCCTCTATTTCGCAAACAACAGCGTTGCCGCAAGGTTTCCTTTTATGATCAGATCTGATGCGCTGGTCGCGGCCGTTTCTTTCAAGTAGATATTTTTGCAATCGGCGAGCGGAATGTTTTTTTGTTCCGGCATTTTGAGGCATGTTCCGTTATCAAACTCTCCCGCTTCGCTGAAATTTTTGTAAGCGATCGTCGGCGTCAGTATGGCGGTTATGGCGCGGGAATACGAATCGCGTATGGTGACTCGACGGCTCTTTCCGAGCAGGTCTTGTCCCATAAGAGCGGCTTTTGGCGTTACTCCAAGAAGGTTGGCGATGGTCGGATAAAAGTCCAGATGGCTTCCGGGAATCTCATATGTTTTTTTCGGAAGGGATGAACCGAGAATAATGAGCGGAACGCTGCCTTCTACACTGGAACGAAGTTCGGGAAATACTTTGCTTTTCTCTGCCCCGAGGATATTTCCGAGGCCGGTCAGACTTCCGTGGTCGCCGTAGATGGCGATAAGAGCCCTGTCATATTCTCCGCTCCTTTTGAGTTCGGCGATAAATTCTCCGAGCGCTTGATCGGAATATCGTATGCTCTGGAGATAGTTCTTTTGCGTTTCGTTAAAAGGAGTATTTTCAGGAAAGACAAGCATTTGATCTTTCTCGGGAACAATAAACGGCGTATGCGAACTTAACGTGATGAACGTCGCCATGAAAGGAGACGGGAAGTCTTTCATTTTTGATAAAGACTGCGTGAAAAATTCTTTATCGGAGAGCATTTCGAAACCGGAATTTTCCGGAATAACAAAATCCGATTTGGTAATGGAAGTTTCGTATCCCAGTTTCGGATAGATATTGGAACGGTTCCAGAATGTTGGCACGTCAGCGTGCAAAGAATAGGTGCGATAGCCGTTTTGCGTGAGCAGAGCCGGCAGGGCATTGTAACTGTTGTGCGCGAAGTCAACAAAGGCGACGGTATTGGGGAGGGCGTAAAGAGAATTCATGGTAACGAATTCCGCATCCGCCGTATTGCCGGGACCGACTTGCGTGTAGTAGTTGTCAAAATACAAACCTTCCTTTGCAAGTTTGTTCAGATTCGGAGTAATTTCTTGTCCGTCTATTGTTTGAAAAAGGACGACATTCTCAAGTGATTCAAACTGAACAATGATAAGATCTTTTCCTTTTGCGGCACCGAAGTATTTATTCTTGGCGATTTCCGGAGTATTTTGTTTCCATGCTTGCACCAAAGCAAAATCTTCTTCGGTAAGTTTTGTTTTGCGGAAAATGAAGCCGACGACATCGCTCGCGTAATAGTTGAAAATTCCCGTTCTCTGTATTTTGTCAGTCGGTGAGAAAGTAAAGCTGTTTAATTCTTTCAATGTTTGCGGAAAATTCGTAATCTTTTTCCAACCGTTTCCGTCGCCGAAAAGCACGATGCCGTAACTGAAAAGACCGGCAAGGGCGAGAAACAAAACCAAGGCAAATTTTTCCTTTTTGAAAAGAACGGTTCCGGATATTTTTCCTTTCCTTTCTTTAAAAAACCATACCGCTATGACAAAAAATTGCAGGAGAAAAACAATGAGGATCGGTTTGATAAGCGTGATGATGGTGCTTTTGATCGCTCCGGTTTGGTCGGCGTAGGCGAATGCTGACGCTTGCATAAAACCGCCGAAATATGAAAAATAGAGTGCTTGGGAAATAAAGAGGAGGGAGACAATAGTGGAAATAACTGAAAGATAGATTATTCGGCCCATTTTGGGAAATAACTCGGACGGGCCATAGAGAAGGATACCGAGAGAAAAGGTAATAAAGATGAATTGGAAAATATACGGATTGGCGGGAAAATGGACAAAAAGATTGAAAATTTCGTTTTGCAGAACAAATAATCCCGCAAGAACGGCGGGTAAACGAAGCGCGGAAAAAGGAAAGGATATTCGTTTCATGTGGCTTATATTATAGCATAGATTTATCAATTTTTAAAGGGTTTTGATATTCGCGGAAAAGATTCTTTTCCTGTATCCTTTGAGTATGAATACATCAAAAAATGAACAGGAAAAAGAGCTTTCTCTGGGGGAACGGTTAAAACTCGGCGGAAGTCAAAGGCCTTGCCGATGCGGGAGATCAAAGAAATATCCGTACTGCGATGGAAGTCATAGCGCTTCGTAGGGGGTTCCCGGGAGGGCGGTTGACGTCTTTATTCTATGTGTTAGTATCGTGATGGTGAAGAACTTTGACAAGGCCCGCCTCCGTCCGCCAGCTGGCGGACTACGGCGAGGTAAAAGGAGAAAAAGATGGAACCACTGAAACACCCGGAAATATCCAAACGGATCACTGAACTTAAAACAGAAAATGCGTTCGTCGTCGGGGTAGAAACCGCGGCGTATGAAAAAGAGACCGGAAAAAAGGTCATGAAATTTTACATCGGCCAGCCCGATTTTCCGACGCCGAAGAATATACAATTGGCTGCGATCAAAGCAGTCGTAGACGGCAAGCATGGGTACACGCCATCTGCCGGTATTCCCGAGCTCAGACAAGCGGTTGCCGATTATCTTCAGGGGACGCGCGGGCTTTCTTATGAGGCGGGAGATATTGCGATTGCGAATGGAGCAAAACCATTCATTGGCTATGCTATTCAGTGCGTAACCGAATATGGAAAAGGACATGAAGTGCTTTTTCCGAACCCCGGTTTTCCGATCTATGAATCGCAAACTTTATTGAATGGCGCCGTTCCTCGGCCGTTGATGTTGTATGAAAAAAATAAATACAACTTTGATATTGATGATCTTGGACGGCAAATGAATAAAAATACTCGTTTGCTTATCATCAACTCTCCTCAGAACCCCACGGGCGGCGTGCTTTCCAAGCTAGAGTTGTTTGCAATTGCGAAGATTTTAAAAAAATGGCCCGATGTTTGGGTATTTTCCGATGAAGTGTATTCTCAGATAGTTTACGACGGCAGACGTTTTAACAGTATAGCCACAATTCCGGATATGCAGGATCGCACCATTATTTTAGACGGCGCGTCCAAAACATATGCGATGACCGGCTGGCGCATCGGCTATGCCGCGAACAAACATTTGGCAAAACATTTCGGTACGCTCATTACGAATACGACTTCATGCCCCGACCATATCGCTCAGTGGGCGACAGTGGAAGCGTTGAACGGTTCGCAGGATGCACCCGAAGAAATGGCGTGGATTTTTGAAGAACGCCGTAACGTTATCGTGGATGGGTTGAATGAAATTCCCGGCGTGACTTGTCTGGTTCCCGGCGGCGCATTCTATGCGTATCCGAACGTAACCGAAGCGTGCAAGATCGTCGGCGCAAAAAACAGCGAAGACTTCCGCAAAAAACTTTTGTACGAAGCATTCGTTTCCGTGACTGCCGATACTCACTTCGGCCCGCAAGTTCCGGGCGACGGGGAACATATACGTTTCTCTTATGCCGCTTCCATGGAAGATATTGTGGAAGGTTTGAAAAGAATGAAAGAATGGATTGAAGGTTATCAATCCAAAAAAGAGTAAGGAAATAAAATCGCCCCGACAGAAATGTCGGGGCTTGTTTTTATGGCAATATCGTTGGCCGTTGAATCGCAGGACGTGTGAAATCTTCTCCGCGAGGAGTGCCGCGATGATTCAGTATGTCGGGGTAAGGGCTGGTCTTGCCGTTAATTATTTGCGCAGCTCTTTCTTTCGGGGTTGGAGCGGCGGCGGTGCTTTGGTCTGTTTTTTCGGCGAATGATACGGCGGAGAGCAGTATCAAAAGAACGAAAATGAGCTTTTTAATCATGTTTTTTCTCCTTTTTTCGGGTGCTTGTTCCTGAAATTACTCTACTCTACTATTATTATATTGTCAACTTTACAAAAGTTTTCTCATGTTGTAACCTGTGAACAGCAGTATGTTTTGGTCTTTGAGACGCAAAGGAGTGGAAAAATGATAAAAGCATTTTTTAGAAGTAAAGAATGGGCACTGTGGGCATATGGAGGACTTTTGTTGCTCATTTTCTTGCTCTATGTTCAGGTAAGCATTACGGTTCATTTGAACCAGTGGCGCGGGCCGTTCAACGACTTGCTTCAGCAAGCGGCAAACGGCAATCACACGGCGCAAGAATTGTGGCATCAGATCTATCTTTTTATCATGATCGTGCTTCCGTATTCGGCCGTCGCCATGGCGACAAAGTATTTTTCCCGGATCTACGGACTGAGATGGCGGGAGGCGATCACTTTTAATTATCTCCCGAGATGGCGAAGAGTATCGGAAAAAATAGAAGGCGCGAGTCAACGTATCCAAGAGGACGCGTATTCGTTTGCCAAGATTATTGAAAGCCTTGGCATGCAGTGCATGTTCGCTCTGATGACCATCTTTTCTTTTATTCCCGTTCTCTGGGTGTTGAGCCGACAAGTGGATCTTCAGCCGATTATTATGGAAATTTCCGGAATAACCGGAATACCTCTTCCTTCCATCCATAATTTTGCCGGTTCACTGGTTTGGGTCATTTTGCTGATTACCGGCGTTGCTATGTATATTTCTTGGTATGTCGGTATCCGATTACCCGGATTGCAGTACAACAACCAAGTGGTGGAAGCGGCGTTCCGAAAAGAGCTGGTTCTGGCGGAAGACGACAAAGCGAATTTCGCTTCCATGCCGACAGTAACAGAACTCTTCTTGGGTATCCGCTACAACTACCATCGTTTGTTTATGCACTACGGATATTTTGATCTTTGGTCAAATACCTACATGCAGTTGATGGTGGTTCTGCCTCATATCATTGTTGGTCCCGGACTCTTCGTCGGAGCGATCACCCTTGGTACGCTCATGCGAACCGCCGATGCGTTTGATCGCGTTCACAGCAGTTTTTCCGTTATCATTGATAACTGGACAACGGTAACCGAGCTTCGCAGTATTTGGAAGCGTCTGCACGAATTTGAAGCGATGCTTGATAAATATGATTTAGAAGAAGAAGTAAAATAACAAAAACAAAGGGCTCTCTTGTTGAGCCCTTTTTTGCTACCATTTTTTGTTTGCGTGAGTTATACTATACCTCCGACAGACTTCAAAACATTAATCAAATAAAATAATAAGCAATATGTGTTGCAAAGGCAACGAAGAAGAGTGTTTGTGCGAGGAATATTTTGCCGGCGAAGTCGGTGATAAAGTTCCTTCTTATCCGTTAAAAGCGTATCAAGGAGAAGAGTTCAAGGACATCAATTTGTCCGACTATCTCGGCAAGTGGCTGGTGCTGTTCTTCTATCCGGCCGATTTTACTTTCATCTGCCCGACGGAACTGGAAGAAATGGCGGGGAAGTATGAAGACTTTAAAAAGCTGGGAGCGGAAGTTCTTTCCGTAAGCACCGATACGGTATTCACGCATAAGGCGTGGCACGATACATCGGAAGCAATAAAGAAAATTTCTTTCCCGATGGTTTCCGATAAAGACGGGGAACTTTCCCGAATGTTCGGTACGTATATTTACGAAGGCGGCGATGCCGGGCTTTCGCTACGCGGAACGTTCATTATTGATCCGGAAGGAATTATCCGTTCGGTGGAAATCAATGATAATAGCATCGGACGAAGCGCGAAAGAACTCTTCCGTAAACTGCAGGCGGCGAAATATGTTCACGACAACGGCGGAAAACAAGTGTGTCCCGCCAGCTGGGAACCGGGCGATAAAACGCTGACCCCGGGAATTGATCTCGTCGGAAAGATATAAAGAAAGAAACATCGGCTTTAAAAGCCGATGTTTTAAAATTTATGCAAAATACCCTGATGTGATTCTTCGCATATGCGAAGAATCACATCAGGGTATTTTGCAGCTTCAAATTATTTTTTAAGTTTGATATAATGGAGCAACTATGCAAACGAACTTATTTGAAATCGGACTTCCTCCGAAAAAAGTTTTTTATTTATTTTTTGACACCGAGACGACCGGCCTTCCAAGAAGCTGGAGCGCGCCGGCAGAAGATATTGATAACTGGCCGAGACTCGTTCAGCTCGCATGGGTGATGTACGAAGAGAACGGAACTCTTGCCGGGTCGGGCGATCACATCATTAAACCGGACGGATTCATTATTCCTCCCGATGCTTCTCGCGTGCACGGGATTACGACCGAGAGAGCTCTGAACGAGGGCGTGCCGATACGGCAGGTATTGGAAACGTTCCGCGATAAGATCGGCGAAACATCATATATTGTCGCGCACAACATTGATTTTGATGAGAAGATCATCGGAGCCGAATTTATCCGCGCGCAGATCAAACATGAATTCTCTTTGAAGAAGAAAATTTGCACGATGAAAAGCACGGTGAATTTTTGCGCCATTCCGTCGGCAAGGGGATTCAAATGGCCTCAGCTTGCCGAACTTCATCGAAAACTTTTTGGAACGAATTTTGATGACGCGCATAATGCTGCCGCCGATATTGAAGCCACGGCCAAATGTTTCTGGGAGCTGAAAAAACTCGGAGTTTTATAAACTATTTTACTTGGCGGTGAAACCGCCAAGTAAAATAGTAAAAAAAGGAGGGGCGGTAAACCGCGACCCCTCCTTTTGTTTGCGCTCATTCGGCGATGGTTAGTTCAATGACGTCACCGGTGTGGACGGTTAGTCTGTTGAGATATATCGTTTCGCCGTTGAGTGTTGTCGTTTCGTATTTGACTCCATCAAGTCCCAGCAGTTGCAAGACATGAAAGAGGCCTTCTCCGTCATGATTTCTTCCTACTTTGATGGTGGTTTTTGCGCTTGTCGCGATGATCGTGGACATGGTCTGTCTCCTTCTTTGCCTCGCCGTAGTCTTGGCGGAGGCGGGGTTGCTGTGAAAATCTTTGTTTATTATATACACATTTTAGTATATTGTCAATATCAGATTCTTGTGATACGATAAGCTCCTTATGGAGTTTTCCAAAATACAGGAACTGCTCGCGGGAGAACCGAAATACCGATTGACGCAGGTCAATCAGGCTGTTTTCGGCGAGCTGACGGAAGATTGGAATACGGTTACGGGATTGCCGAAAGCGCTTCGGGAAAAATTACAGTCCGAGTGCCCGCTTGATATTCCTTCAGAGGTTTCCGTTTCTTTGGATAAAGATACGGTAAAAGCCCTCCTCAAACTTTCCGATGGAAAGTATATTGAAACGGTTTTGATGCGTCATGAAGATGGACGGAATACCGTCTGCGTATCCTCTATGGTCGGATGTCCGATGAAATGCGCTTTTTGCGCGACGGGAGAAATGGGGCTGATGCGAAAATTGACCGCCGACGAAATCATTACGCAGGTTTTGTTTTTTGCCCGGCTTTTGAAAAAAGAGAACGAGCGCGTCGGAAGCGTCGTCTTCATGGGAATGGGCGAACCGTTTTTGAATTATGATAATGTTATGAAAGCCGTTCGCGTTATGAATAGTCCCGAAGGTTTTGGTATTGGCGCCCGACATATTTCCATCTCTACCTGCGGAATTTTTGACGGAATCAAAAAACTTTCCGAAGAAGATTTAGCGCTTAATCTGGCCATTTCTCTCCACGCTTCAAACGATGAAGTCCGCGAGAAACTGATGCCGGTCGCGCACGGGTATGCCATCAAAGAACTTCTTGTTGTTATTGATGAATACATCGCGAAAACAAAAAGGAAAGTGATGTTTGAATATCTTATGATCAACGGAGTGAATGACGCCGACGAAATGGCGGAAGAGCTTGCCGGACTTTTAAAAAAGAAGCTTTGCGTGGTGAATCTCATTCAATACAACGATACGGGAAGTTTTACCGCTTCTTCGCACAACAGAATAAATCGCTTCAAAGAAATTCTTGAGAAAAACGGGGTATCGGCGACGATGCGCTATCGTTTCGGTCGGGATATCAAGGGCGCGTGCGGTCAGCTTGCGACAGGAAGGAATTAAAAAATATCCTTGTGGATAACTTTTAAGAAAGCCCGTTTTTTAAGGATAAAATACGCCGACAAAGAGTTGGCGTATTTTTATTTTCTCATGATATAATAAGTATCCAAACTTCCATTTAAACCATTAGAAATAATCTCTTCTCAAAGAGTCTCTCGCAGCATCTATACAAAAAACAACATTTTTCATGACCGCCGGTAAAGAAAGCAATTTCTTTATTCGGTTTCTATTCGGCACTAAAAATTTAATACAATCGTATGATAAAAAACATCAAAAAACGCGATGGCGCGCTGGCTTTATTCGACTCGGCAAAAATAACTCGTGCTTTGGAAAAAGCATTTCTGGGGACGGGGACGGAAACGTCAAAAGAACATCTGTTTCAGCTTACGGACATGATCGTTCAGGCTCTTGAAAAGGATTTTGGAGACACAAAAATTCCCGGAGTGGAGGATATCCAAAATATGGCGGAAAAAGTTTTAATGGAGGCGGAGCACTACGAAGCGGCAAAAGCATATATTCTTTACCGCAGCGAACGAGAAAAAATCCGCGCGGAAAAAGAAGTTGCTCCATCTCTCTTTGTGACGAAACATTCCGGAGAACGGGAACTTTTTTCGGAAGAAAAATTGAAGGTCTCTCTTTTGCATGAAATGGCCGGAATGGAAAAAAACGTTGATGCGGACGCTCTCGTAAAGCAATGCCTTTATGAAGCTTATGACGGAATAAAAACGGAAGATCTTTCCCGCGCGCTCATTATGACGGTTCGATCTTTCATAGAACGCGATCCCGACTATTCAAAACTGGCGGCGCGACTCGTTCTGTCTTCTGTCTATAAAGAAGTGATGGGGAGAAAAATTGATTATGCTCGCATGGAAGAATCGCATCGCGAAGCTTTTGTTTTAAGCATTAAAAAGGGCGTGGAGATGGGACGTCTGGATCCCAGGCTTCTTGATTTTGATCTGAAAGAATTGAGCGGTTATCTTGATTTGTCCAGAGACTCTCTTTTTGCCTATCTTGGAATTCAAACTCTCTATGACCGATATTTTGTCCGCGATCATGCGAATAATCTTGTTATTGAAACTCCGCAGATGTTTTGGATGCGCGTGGCGATGGGTTCGGCTCTCAATGAAAAAAAAGAAGAGAAAACAAAAAGAGCAAAAGAGTTTTACGATATCATGTCGCAATTTCTCTATACGCCGTCAACGCCGACACTCTTTC
>CALREZ010000006.1:24076-48135 GCA_943356445.1 Candidatus Nomurabacteria bacterium | reverse complement strand
GTTCCTGATACTACCTTCGCACTGATCAGGGCGCCGGTTTTTTTGGTGACGTCCATGCATTTTATTCCTGAACCGCCGCGTTTCTGAACTTTGTATTCTTTCATGGTGGTTTGTTTTCCGTAGCCGTTCGCGCTTACGACCAAGAGGGTCGGTTTTTCAAAACTTTTTTTGACGATATCGGCGCAGACCAAGGTGTCGCCTTTTTTGAGGGTGATGGCTTTGACCCCCATGGCGACGCGGCCCATTTCTCGGGCATCGCTTTCTTTGAATCGGACGGATTGTCCGGCGGCGGTAACGAGCACGACATCGTCGCCTTTCTCGGCGAAGAGCGTGGCGAGCAGTTCGTCGCCGTCTTCCAATTTGATGGCAATCAATCCCGAACGGCGAACATCTTTAAAGCTTTCGGCGGAGAGTTTTTTCACCACGCCGTTTTTCGTAATCATGATAATGGAAAGCTCCATATTCTTCACGTCTTTCGGCATGGCGAGAATGGAGTTCACGTTTTCTCCCTGCGAGAGCGCGAGATAGTTCATGATGGATTTTCCCCTCGTCGCGCGCTTCCCCTCCGGAATTTCGTACATCTTCATCTGGTAGGCTTTGCCTTTGTCGCTGAAGAAGAGCAAGTCGCTGTGCGAGTTGGTGGTGAGGAAGCTCTGGATGAAGTCTTCTTCTTTGGTATTCAGGTCAACGACGCCGACGCCTCCGCGGTGCTGTTTTTTGTATTCGTCGGGGTTGGTGCGCTTTACGTATCCGCCTTTGGTGAATACGAGAATACTCTCTTCGTCGGGCACGAGATCTTCGTCGGTGATGGTTTTCGGATCGCCTTTCACGACTTTCGTGCGGCGTTCGTCTCCGAATTTCTCCACCACGGCGAGCATTTCGTCTTTGATGATTTTCATCATGCGCTTCATGCTTCCGAGAATGTCCTGCAAATCTTTAATGAGCGCCTGAATGGCATTCAATTCGTCTTCAATCTTCTTTCTTTCCAAGCCCGCGAGTTTCTGGAGTTTCATTTCCAAGATGGCGGTCGCCTGCAAATCGGAGAATTTGAATTTCTTCATCAAGTTCTCTTTCGCGGTCGGAGTATCTTTGGACGCTTTGATGAGTTTGATGATCTCGTCAATGTGATCAAGCGCTTTTTTGAGCCCAATCAAAATGTGCTCGCGAGCCTGCGCTTTGCGAAGTTCAAATTCGGTGCGGCGGCGTATGACTTCTTTGCGATGTTTGATGAATTCGCCGAGAACGGATTTGAGAGAAAGCGTCTGCGGAGTACCGTCAACGAGCACGACCAAGTTCAGATGGAACATGCTTTCCAAAACGGTGTGTTTGAAAAGATAGTTGAGGACTTTCTGCGGTTCAACGCCGGCCTTGAGATCAATGACGATGCGAATGTCGTTCGTGGATTCGTCGCGAAGGCCTTTGACTCCCTCCAGTTTCTTTTCGTGAACGAGATCGGCAATGGAAACGATGAGCTCGGCTTTATTGACGCGATACGGAATGGAAGTAATGACGATCTGAAACATGCCGCCTTTCGTTTCAATAATCTCGGCTTCTCCCCGGCAAAGAATTCCTCCGCGTCCGGCAGAGTAGGTGTGGTGCAAATCTTTTCCGCCGTACACTTTTCCTCCCAGCGGGAAGTCCGGGCCTTTCACGAATTCCATCAGGTCTTCGGTCGTGGCATCTTTGTTGTCTATAAGATGAATGCAGGCGTTTACCACCTCGCCAAGATTGTGCGGCGGGATGTTCGTAGCCATACCGACGGCGATACCGAGCGTACCGTTCAAGAGAATGTTCGGAACGGCGGCCGGCAAGACTTTCGGTTCCTTGTGCGTGCCGTCATAGTTCGGCATGAAATCAACCGTGTCTTTATCAAGGTCGTTCAGAAGCTGGCTGGAAACGCGGGAGAGTTTCGCCTCGGTGTACCTCATGGCGGCGGGAGAGTCTCCGTCAATGGAACCGAAGTTTCCCTGACCGGACACGAGCATGTAGCGGTAGTTGAAGTACTGCGCCATTTTCGCCATGGCATCATACACGGACGAGTCGCCGTGCGGGTGATATTTTCCGAGTACGTCTCCGACGATAGCGGCCGACTTTCTGAAACGCGCGGAGTTCGCCAAACCCATTTCATGCATGCCGAAAAGAATGCGCCGGTGCACCGGTTTCAGTCCGTCGCGGACGTCCGGCAGAGCGCGGTCGGTAATGACGGACATGGCGTAGTCAATATAGGAGTCCTTCATCTCCTTGCTGATATTGATGACGCGGATGTTCTGGTCTTTTCCGTCGCCCCCGTCTTTATTTAAACTTTCTTCCTTGGTTTTTGCCATACAACGAATAATTATTACTTTATGTTATGTATGTATCAATCTATCACAATTTTGCTAAAAACTAAAAGCTCGCAGTGCTGGTCGCAACGGTCGTCGTCGCGGTGTCGGTCATTTCGGATTCGGAAATCGGAGGAGTTTCTTCCTGCGCCGGAATGCTTTTGGTAATGCCGGAAACGATGCGGTTGAGGGCTTCTTTTGTGGGAAAAGCGTTTTTAATGTCCGAAAAAGAATGAGAAAGCCCGATCGTTACCATGGAAAACGGGCTGGCGACGTTGCGATCAGGTTCAACTTTCGCAATCTTTTTTACTTCCGCTCCCGGTATGACGAAATTCGCCGAGACGATAAAGAAAGTCAAAACGCCGGAGACAGCAAACCCGATCAGACGTTTTTTTTCGTCCGGATACGACCGCGCTTTTTCTAAAAATGCAAAAAACTTTGACTTCATTTTTTTGTCTTCATCCCCGCGTCCGGAATATCGCTTACGAAATCACCGACGAAAGTATCACGATCTCCCCGTCCTTTCCTTCCAAATCTTTCTTCTTCAGTGTCAGTTTTTCAATCGGTTTTATTTCCGCGGAGCCGGCTTCTTTCAAGAACGCTTTGATGTTCTTTTCTTTGTCTTCGTCAAAGAACAGCGGAATGATTATTTTCGGCCCGATATCCACGCACATTTTGTAAGCCTGCGCGGGAGTAAGAAGTCCGGGACCGCCGACAGTAACAAAAAGCACGTCCACTTCATCCAGCCGTTCTTTCGCGGCAGAAGAAAGCTCCGTATCGGAAAGCGCGCCGAGATGGCAGATGCGCATATCTTCCAGAGAAATAAGATAAATGGTATTGATCCACTCTTTTCCGTCATAGGCAGATTTGGAAGAGAAACCGCCGATGGTAATCCCATTGATCTCATATTCCCCGGGACCCCTGACGACAAAAGGCGTTTTTTCGCCGAACGACAGCGTATCCGTTCCGGAAAAATCTTTGTGGTTAATGGCGACCAGCGCGACATCCGCCGCAAACCGCCCGCTCTTGTACGCGGATTCCTTGCTGATGGGGTTCATCCCGACGACAACATCGCCGAACTGAAGTTTTGTGAATCCCGCCCCGTAATATGTGATTATCATAAGGACAGTATAGCAAAAAAACACCCGAAGAGCAAAACAAAAAAACGCCCCTCCCTCCTCCCCCGAGGGCAGTCCTCAGGAAAAATGAAACGTGTTATAATGTTGCCTTGATGGCTTCGCTCGGGGTAAATTCGCTTGCAAAAACCCGGTATTTCTATATACTTTTACAGATGGCGACATGCGCCATTTTATTTATCAACCGTTTTTGAGGTTAATGCTATTTTGTGAGTTACCGACCGCAATTGCATTGAAATAGAGCCTTGGAAACACAAAACACTATGACACAAACAGATGTTATCCCGGCGGAGGTTGAAGAAACCGCAGAAGCCGTGAAAGTCGTACCCGCGGGCGATGCGAAAAAAGCGCTGAGCTCAAGCGAGAAATTGACCCTTACCTCTCCCGAAATCACTTCGGAAGCGATGGAGAAGTACGTGGAAAAAATGCCGAAGTTGCCCGAAGAAGGCGACGTCGTTGAAGGCCGCGTGATCGGTCTTGAGAAAACCGAGCTCTATATTGATCTGGCTCCGTTCGGAACCGGTATCATTTACGGAAGAGAGTTCATGAACGCTCGCGATATTATCAGAAAACTGAATATCGGCGACATTGTTACCGCAAAAGTTCTTGAACGCGAAAACGAAGAAGGCTACACCGAGCTCTCTCTCAAAGAAGCGCATCAGGCCATCGTCTGGAACGAAGCCGAAGACTTGCTGAAAAACAAAACGATTCTCAAAGTCCCGGTCAAAGAAGCGAACAAAGGCGGACTCATTATTGAATGGAAAGGACTCCAAGGATTCCTCCCCGCGTCCCAGCTCGGCGCCGAACACTATCCTCGCGTTGAGGACGGCGACAAAGTGAAGATCATGGAAGAGTTGAAGAAACTCGTCGGACAGAAAATTGCCGTTACCATCTTGATGGCCGTTCCGAAAGAAGGAAAACTCATCTTCACCGAAAAAGCGAACGACCAGAAAGAACGCGAAGTTATCGTTGAAAAATACACCGTCGGCAACGAAGTGGAAGGAGAAATCACCGGCATCGTGGATTTCGGAATCTTCGTAAAGATTGAAGACGGCCTTGAAGGACTCGTCCACATCTCGGAACTTGATTGGGGCTTGGTAGAAGACCCGCGCAAGATGTTCAAAGTCGGAGAAAAAATTCATGCCAAGATCATCGAGATCAACAACGGCAAAATTTCCCTCTCCATCAAAGCTTTGAAAGCCAACCCGTGGATCAACGCGAAAGACCGCTACAAAAAAGGCGATGACGTCAAAGGCGTTATCATCAAATACAATAAATATGGCGCCCTCGCGAGCATTGAGGAAGGAGTAGCCGGACTCATTCATATGTCCGAATTCGGCACGGAAGAAAAATTGAAAGAAGCTCTTGAACTCGGAAAAACCTATACGTTCAAGATCACCCACTTTGAT
Source organism: Candidatus Nomurabacteria bacterium (assembly GCA_943356445.1). GTDB lineage: Bacteria > Patescibacteriota > Minisyncoccia > Phycocordibacterales > CAIJYI01 > CAIJYI01. The sequence continues at coordinate 43,269 of CALREZ010000006.1, read as the reverse complement.
CCCAAAGATCAAAAGATGGCCCTCTCTTACAAAGTCGCTCCGGCGAAATAAAGACAACCAAGAAAAAAGCCCCTGCATTTCGCAGGGGCTTTTTGGTTGAGTAAAAGCATTACTTCATCAACCGCAAAAATTGTCTATAAGAGAGTAAACGAGGCCATAAATAACGGCAGACAATGCAACGAGTCCAAGAACACCAAATAATATCATCATGATCATTCTCCTCAGTATTTATTATCCCGTATGAAATCAAACGGATACCACCACTCTTTATAGGATCCGCTTTCCAGCTCTCTTATAATGTCAGTGGAAACCTCGTAGTGCTCCGCAATTTCTTCGTAGGAACAATCCAAACTTCGCAGATAGCGAATAAAGAGAACTTCATAGAGAGAAGCGGTCAGCCCATCAAGCCACCACCAAAGGTTTTTGAAACCGGCGCGCAGAGCGCAGAGTATTTTTGAACGGCGCGTTACCGGCCAATTCAAATACCAAAACACAAAAGCGTACGCCGATACCGCAAGCGAAAGAGTAAGGTAAACGGCGAGAACGATCAAAAAGACCCAGCCGACGAATACCGCCAAAGCATCAAGAAAAATCATTTTTCCACCTCCAGAGTAAAAGAACCACAACCTGCCTCAGGTTAGCATATTTCCGAGTTCTGTCAACAAAAAAAGGCGGGTATAAACCCGCCTTTGCCCGTAAAGATACGATTACATGAATAGATGAACAATGAATCCAAAAACTAAAAAAATCGCAGCATATACAAAAAGAACAATAAAGCTATTTCTTACTGTTTCATAAAAATCTTCATCGTTCGGTACATACTGATGTGTAAGAAAACTCACGACAAGAACAACGCCAATGGCCGGAACCAAAGTAAGAGGTGCCAAATGGAATATCGGCACAATAAACCAGTCCCACAAACAAACCAACACGAATCCGTTAACGATAGAACTAATGACCGTAAACACCATCGTAATTACAATAACTGCAAACATTTTCTTCTCCTCAAAGTACTGTGTAATTTCAAAATATATAGTACACTATTTTCTATCTATTGTCAAATAATCAAACTCTTCTCCCGAATCAAACCAGTTCGGCACGGTATGCGAGTGAACGGCGCCATGTTTCCGCATCGCGGCGCTGCAATTATTGCACACGCGGGCGTGCATCGTGATCGGCCGGCCTTCGGTCGCCTCTTTGAATTTCCTCAGGAGCTTTCCAAAATATCCCTGTCCCTGCAAATCGCTCCGTATGGCGATGGACTCTATATAATGGGCATCGGAAACCTCGGGCATATTCGGATCAATATCTTTGAGCTGCGCTCGCGCTTCGTGATGAGGCACGGAAAAAATATATCCCGCCACTTTTCCTTCCGGGCAATACGCCACCACCGCGGTTTTCCCCTCGGGCATTTCTTTTTCGTAACTGAAATCCTGCAAGCTCTCCGGAAAAAGCTCGCGTTCCATTTCAAGAATTTCGCGAAGTTCCTCGTCGGTAAGCGAATTTACGATGGCTACAACATTGGCTTTTTGTTCTTTATCGGTCATAGCTGAGAGTATACACCTTCCGACAGTTGTTTGACAAACATCATTTTTCTTGTTATACATAGTCAGAACAAAAAATCTTTGAAATCAAAAAAAGGAGGAACACTATGGGATCTTTTAACGTTGCCGGTTCAGTAAGCAACTTAAGCATCAGCGCGGGAACAAAATGCGTTTTCATACCGCTTTTAACGAACAGATATGAAGACGACATAAAGAACGTAATCGTCGGAGGAGAATCGCATATCATTAGCAATGAGGGTCCGGAATGTTTTTTCGCTCCGTTTTCCCTGCCGATCTTCGGCACCTACAATGATTATGGCTCGCTGGAAGATATTGAGCGGAACGACAACACCGACAGAATTGAAAATTTTTTCGGATGCCAGATTGATGCCGTTATGGAACAAGCGACCAGAAACTGGTGCAACGAAAACAGTCACTTCTGTTTGGACTCGGAAAAGAATGAAATCTTATCGTCTCTTTCCGGAATGTTTGAACATGCCGATATATATCAGACGCTGGTCAATTTTAACCGAGAAAGAAATCCGATTACCTATGAATCAATCTATGACGGGCTCAAAGAAGAAATCTCCGCATATGCGAAGAGAACCAAAGGATTAAAAAAAGAAATACGGGATATATCTTGTGTTTTGCATCCTCTCAACAAGTATTCCTCAAATAAATTCCTCCGCTATTTCCAAAACTGGAGATACTTCAGAGAGTTATACGGAGAAAGCATTACCGAAGGAAAGTTGAAAAAAGAACTTGCCGATGCCATACATTTCCGTTTCGCCATGAATAGCTGCAACCGTTTTTTCTTCCCCGCGATGAACGGCGAACAATGCGGAAACCCGGAAGCATCAAAAATGTTGCTTCTCAAAAGCTTGGAGATCGTAAACAAAGAACTTGAAAAAGAAGAAGGGTAAGAAAGCAACCAAATGCCCGGCAGACGCCGGGCATTTTTTCTATCCTCTGTTGAACTCTCCCATTGCCTTTTCTCTTCCTTCGTTAATGATGGCTTCCAAAGCGAGCGAAACTTTTTTTGCTATTTTTTTCAATTCCAGCATTTCATCTTTCTTGAATTCTCCGAGCAGGAATTTCAGCACCGCTTCTTCACCCTTCGGTTTTTTGGCCGTGCCTTTGGCCGATACCTTGGAAACCCCGACGCGAACGCGGATAAACTCCTGCGTCTTGAGAGCCTTGATTACCGAGCCCACGCCATTATGTCCGCCGGAACTGCGGTTGTAAGAAATTTTTATCGTGCCAAGAGGAAGATCAATATCATCGTAGATGATGACCGTTTTTTCCGCGGCTTTCGGAGTTTTTACAAACGGAGGAAGCGACTTCCCCGAGTTGTTCATGAAATTATTCGGTTCCAAAAGAATCACGCTTTCCTTGCCGATTTTTTCTTTGGACACGAGCGCTTTGTTCGCTTTGTCTTCTTTCCATTCGGGAAAATCATGAGCATCGCGAAAATGTTCAATCATGATGCGCCCGGTATTGTGACGCGTATTGAGATATTCTTCGCCCGGATTTCCGAGCCCCGCAATAATGTATGACATCGTCCCATTTTACCACTTCGCGCGCAAAAGAGTGATATTGACAAAACAACTATTTCTGTGTATTATACCCAGCGGTTGTTTTTTACAAGGAAAAAGAAATGAGCGAACTAAAAGAACCGACATTATTCGCCGAAGGCGATACCGTAACATGGGCGGATTTCAAAGAGGTTGAAAATACCCGCTATCTCCAAATGATACTCAAAAAAAAATATGGCCAAGGCCCTTTCGTCGTTCTGCATGTGCAAGCACTTCAAGCCGATCCGCATCAAAAACTGCATGTCGGCAAAAAAACCGAAAACGGCCATGTCGTTGCCATAGATAATATCTTCAGCGCCTATTGGTTCACCCTCCTCCGCTAAAGCTACGGCAGGACAAGAGAAACCGGAAGAATAAGCGCTAAAAATCGCCAAAACCGCCCCTAAAAAGGCGGTTTTTCTCTTTCTTTTTTGAACACAAAAACACCACTTGCGTCAACCTCTCCTTTGTGGTAAAATAGGGCAATAAATCACAAAAATATGGCTCTAAATAACAACAAAGACGAAGAATTATTGGTGACAGCGCCGGAAATCCCTGCTGAAAAACAGCAGACGATGATGGAGTTTTTGCTGGAAATCGCCAAATTCACCATCATTTCCGCCCTGATCGTCGCCCCCATACGTTTCTTTATCGCCCAGCCCTTTATCGTCCGAGGAGAATCCATGGATCCGACTTTCGCCGACGGCCAGTACCTTATCATTGACGAAATCACCTACCGAAACAATCCTCCCGCCCGCGGCGACGTCGTCGTCTTCAAATACCCGAAAGACGAAAGCAAATACTTTATCAAAAGAATTATCGGCCTTCCGGGAGAAACCGTAAAAATCATCAACGGAAAAGTTACCATCTCTTCCGCCTCTGATATCAAAGGAACCGAACTCAACGAACCGTACATCCAAGACCTCTCCTTTGAAAACACTTCCCAAACTCTCGGCAACGACGAATACTTTGCGATGGGAGACAACCGCAGCAACAGTCTTGATTCCCGCATCTGGGGCGCGCTTCCGAAAAAGAATATCACCGGCCGCGTTCTCGTTCGTCTCTTTCCCTTCCAAGAAGCCGGCCTCTTCCCGGGAAAGCAAACTCAATAATTTTTATTTTAATCCATAACGAACAAACTTATGCCGAAAAAAACTACCACAAGCGTCAAAAAAGAAGTTCCGACGACCGTAAAAGGAATGTACGATATCATCGGAGACGAATACTATGCGTACAGCGGTTTCTACGAAAAAGCTTCCGAAGTGGCAATGTACTACGGATTCAAACCGATAGAAACTCCCATTCTGGAAAAAGAAGAACTCTTCCTCTCCGGCGTCGGACAAGACACCGATCTGGTTGAAAAAGAAATGTACTCGCTCAAAACGAAAGGCGGCGATCATTTGGTCATGCGTCCGGAAGGAACCGCCCCCATCATGCGCGCTTATATTGAACACGGCATGCAGCAATGGTCTCAGCCGGTCATGCTCTACTACAAAGGCCCGTTCTTCCGCCACGAAAATCCGCAGAAAGGACGCACTCGCCAGTTCCAATCTTTCGGCCTTGAGGTGCTCGGTTCGTCCAAAAGCATCGCGGACGCCACCATCATCCATACCACGATGGTTATTCTGCAGGAAGCCGGACTCAAAAACCTCACGCTTCATATAAATAGTATCGGAGACAAAGAGTGCCGCCCGAAATATATGCGCGAGCTGGTCAATTACTACAAGAAACACCTGAATGAACTCTGCGCCGATTGCAAACGCCGCATCAAAGAAAATCCGCTCCGTCTCCTTGATTGCAAAAATGCAAAATGCAAAGAAGTCAAAGAATTCGCGCCAAACTCCATCGCTCATCTTTGCGATGACTGCCGAACGCACTTCAAAGAAGTTCTTGAATATCTTGAATCGTTGAACATTCCCTACAACATCAACAACAATCTCGTCCGAGGACTGGATTATTATTCCCGCACCGTTTTTGAGATAACCGAAGACATTCGCGGAGAAGAAAATACCGAACCGAAAGAGGAACTGAAAGAAGGAGAAGTTGCGCCGGAAAAAGAAGTTTCCGTGAAAGGTCTCGCCATCGCGGGAGGCGGACGCTACGATTATCTCGCCAAAAACATGGGGAGCCGAAAAGAAGTTCCGGCCGTCGGCGTCGGTTTGGGCGTTGAAAGAATTTTCATGACACAAGGATACAAACGCCAAGACCCGCGCATCATCAAACACCCAAAAGTGTACTTCATTCAGCTCGGCACGCACGCAAAAATGCGCAGCCTGAACATCATTGAAATTCTCCGCAACGCCAAAGTGCCGATTATGCAAGCCCTCAACAAAGACAGCCTGGGAAGCCAGCTCGCCAGCGCGGAAAAAATGAAAATTCCTTACGCGATTATTTTCGGAGAAAAAGAATTCATAGACGACACCGTCATTGTTCGCGACATGAATACCCGATCCCAAGATACCGTAAAGATTGCCGACCTCGCGAAATACGTGAAAACAATGAAATAACCTAAAACAGAGGCGATTTTGGGCAAAAACCACCAATATATTTGCAAAAAACAAACCTCTGTGATACTATAACGCCCATGACTATGATTGTAATAGAAGTAGAAAAAAACCAGAATGAGAACACGGTAAATCTCCTCCGTCGTTTTACGAAGAAGATGCGCGGTTCCAAAATTCTCAACGAGGTTCGCGGACGGAAGTATTCTCTCCGACCCGAGTCCAAGCTCCGCAAGAAACGCCGAGTCCTTAAAAGCATTGAGATAACCGCCAAGATGGAACGTCTCAAGAAACTGGGCAAGATCATCGAGAAAAAATAATGAGTGAAGAAGGATTCCAAATCCGCATCAACACAAAAGGCAACCCGCCCATAAGCGGGTTGCCTTTTAGCGCCATCAAAGATGCCGTCCTCGGAAAAGACTACGAACTCTCTCTCGTCTTCATCGGCAGCACCCTTTCCCGAAGACTCAATCGCGAAACGCGAGGTAAAGACAAACCCGCCAACGTCCTTTCCTTTCCCCTCTCGGAAAAAAGCGGAGAAATTTTTATAGACGTTCCTCATGCAACCAAACAGTCTCCCCAATTTGAAGAAACTCCCAAACAATTCATCGCCCACTTGTTTATCCACGGCCTGCATCACCTGAAGGGCTTGGATCACAGTGAAGAAATGGAAAAAGGCGAAGCAAAAACCCGAAAAAAATTCAACGTTTAAAATTTATCTCCAGCAAAGATGGTTTTCAAGAAGAATCCGCTCTTGCGGATTCTTTTTTTGCCGCCCCACCCAGTTATCCACGTTTTCCACCATTTGATAGAAACGCGATAGTGGAGTAAAATAAAAACAAGAGAAGAAAAAGTTTTTCTCTTCTGAAAAACCTCATGCAAAGAAAAAGAGAAATTGTTACCGGTATTGATATCGGCACCTACACCGTACGCGCAGTCATAGCAGAATGGAGCCAAGCGGCTCCTCTTCCTCGTATCATCGGCACCGGCGTAGCCGAATCTCGCGGTCTTCGCCATGGGTATATCGTCAACATCGCCGACACAGCCAAAAGCATTCGCGCCGCCGTTGCCAAAGCCGAAAAAGCCGCCGGCATAAAAGTCCGCCGCGCGTTCATTTCCGCGGGAGGTATCGGTCTGGACGGCATCACCGCCACCGGCAGCGCCATGATCACCCGCGCCGACGGAGAAGTCACCAATCTTGATATTGAAAAAGCGATAGAATCCTGCAGCTCCGACGCGCAGGTTCTCCAAAACAAACGTGTCATTCATTCCATCCCCATCAGTTATCGTCTTGACGGAAAAGAAGTTCTCGGCAAACCGCAGAAAATGAAAGGCACGAAGCTGGAAGTAAAAGTCCTTCTCATTACCGCCCTCGCCCAGCACATCAACGACACTATTCTTGCCGTAGAAGAAGCCGGCATCCAAGTGGAAGACGTTTTCGCTTCCCCTGTCGCCGCCGGATACGTTACCATCACCCGCCACCAAAAAACTGCCGGATGCGTTCTCGCCAACATTGGCGCCGAAACCGTATCCATCGTCGTGTTTGAAAACAACATCCCCATTTCTCTCAAAGTCTTCCCGATCGGTTCCACCGACATCACGAGCGATATAGCTCTCGGCCTTCGCGTTTCCCTTGATGAAGCCGAAAATATCAAACTCGGCAAAGTCCCCGAAGGAACTTCCCTCCCGAAGAAAAAAATAGACGACATCATCACCGCCCGCCTTTCCGATATCTTTGATCTCATAGAAGCGCATCTCAAACAAATTGAACGCAACGGTCTTCTTCCCGCCGGCGTCATCATCACCGGAGGAGGTTCCGCTACGCCTTACATCGCCGAATTCGCCAAGAACGCACTCCGTCTTCCGTCACGCATCGGTTATCCCGCTTTCGGCTCCGACCCCGCCAAAACCAATGGCGAACAAATTTTCAAAGGAGAAATCGTCAACATCCCCGCATGGACCGTCGCCTACGGCCTCTGCGTCCTCGGTTTCAGCTCCGAAAAAAGCGCCGGTGGAGATAAGCCATCTTGGAAAGAAATCAAAGACCGAGTTTTTAATTTCTTCAAACAGTTCCTGCCCTAGTTTGAGCAAAAAGCAACAAGAAAAAAGCAAAAAGGACGACGGCCGCTCCCTTGTTGCTTTTTTCTTGTTGCTTTTTGCTTTTTTACTCGCATTGCAAGGGCAGTCCTCAAGGAGGTGAGGAACGGGCTGGGCCCCGTTCCGCAAGACCTTTTGAGAATTTTTGTGATCCGCTGGCTGGCGGAGAAACAAAAAGTCCAAAAGGTATACAGCCTCTGTAAGAGGAGGAGCGAAGCGGAATGACGGGGAGAGAACTGCCCTTGGGGCTATTTCACCCTGTTTCCCCAGTAAAACGCAACGCAATCACCACCCGGTCAACGTTTGCTTTTCAAACTATCCTTGGTATCATAGATATGCTATTTATACCAACTTATTACTAACACATCAGTATTTATGGGAAAAATAAATCCGGAAATTGAGGCATTCGCGCGCATCAAAGTCATCGGTATCGGAGGCGCAGGAAAAAATGCGGTCAATCACATGATCAATTCCAAAGTGAAAGGCGTGGAATTCATCGTCATGAATACTGATGCGCAAGATCTCCATCATTCTCTCGCGTCAAAAAAAGTTCACATCGGAAAAAATCTCACGAGAGGACTCGGTGCCGGAATGAATCCCGACATCGGCAAACGCGCCGCCGAAGAAACCAAAGAAGAAGTGCAGAGCGTCGTCAAAGGAGCCAACATGATTTTCGCCACCGCCGGAATGGGGGGAGGAACGGGAACGGGCGCCTGTCCGATTATCGCGCGTACCGCAAAAGAACTCGGCATTCTCACCATCGCCGTCGTCACCAAACCATTCTTCTTTGAAGGAGCGCAAAGAATGCGCATTGCGGAACAAGGCCTCGCCGAACTCCGCGGAGAAGTTGACGCCATGGTCGTCATACCGAACGACCGCTTGCTCGGAACCATTCAAAAAGAAACCACTCTCGCCAACGCTTTCGCTCTCTCCGACGAAGTTCTCCGCCAAGCCGTTGAAGGAATTTCCGATCTCATCACCATGCCGGGCATCATCAACGTAGACTTCGCCGACATCCGCGCCATTATGGAAAACGCCGGCCCGGCCCTCATGGGCATCGGCATGGGCACGGGAGACAAACGAGCCGCCGAAGCCGCCCGATGCGCCATTAATTCCCCCCTTCTTGATATTTCCATCAACGGAGCGCGAGGAATTCTCTTCGCGGTTGCCGGAGGCGAAGACATGACCATGTTTGAAATCCAAGAAGCCGCCAAGGTCATTACCGAATCCATTGATAAAGACGCCAAGGTTATCTTCGGGGCCATCAAAGACGACAAACTTAAAAAAGGCGAACTCAAAGTCACCGTTATCGCGACCGGTTTCCCTCAAGATTCCAACGGAAGGCCTATCTCTTTCCCTATTCGTCATGAAGAAGCTCCCCGCATAGAAAAGAAAGAAGAACCCGCTCCCGTAAAAAATTATTCCGAATCCAAACCCGAACCGGTTCATATCAAAACGCACACGGAAGAAAAACCTGAAGAAAAAGAAGAACCGAAAAAAGGCCGCATCTACAATGACCTCGGATTTTCCTCTTTGCGAGAACGACATAAAAGAGAAGAAGAGCCGATTCACTCCGAAGAAAAAGAAACTCCGATAGTCAGCACGAAACCGTCCTTCACCCCCGCTCTTCCCGAAATCATTGATGACGACGAAGAAGACAACGAATGGGGCGTCCCCGCATTTCTCCGAAGATCAAAGTTGAAATAATTGTTTCTTTTAGAATAAAGAAGTAAAATAAAACAACGAAGAGGCGAGGCCGCTTCGTTGTTTGTTTATAAGTTTGAGAAAAGCGCCAAATAAAAAATCTCAAATTCCAAATAAAATCCATTTTTTAAATGCAAAGTTAAAAAACATTTGTAATTTAAAAATTTAAATTTGTGATTTATTTGGAACTTATGATTTTGAATTTGGAATTTTATTTCAAAACATATCATTTTTTAATCAATTTAAACACCATGTACGACCTCATTATCATCGGCGGCGGCCCGGCCGGCGCATCAGCCGCCATTTACGCGGCCCGCAAACAGCTAAAAACCCTCGTTATCGCCGGAGAATTTGCCGGACAATCCGTCGTTTCCGAAGACATTCAAAACTGGGTCGGCACCATCTCCATTTCCGGCAAAGCTCTTGCCGACAACATGCACGCGCACATGCTCGCTTATTCTCACGGAGTGGTGGAAGAAAAAATCGGACAAAAAGTGAGCGCGATCAAAAAACTTCCCGAAGGATTTTCCGTTGAAACCGACGACGGAAAAACCTATGCGACCAAAACGATATTTATCGGCGTCGGAAGCAGCCGCAGAAAACTCGCCGTTCCCGGAGCCGACCGGTACGAACACAAAGGCATCACTTACTGCGCCTCATGCGACGGCCCGTTATTTGGAGGACAAGATGTCATCGTCGTGGGCGGAGGGAATGCCGGTTTTGAAACCGCCTCCCAACTCCTCGCTTATGCCAAAAGCGTTACGCTCATCAATAATGCCAAAGACTATTTCGCCGATCCGGTAACCGTACAAAAAGTTCTCGCTCACCCCAACATGAAAGGAATTACCGATGTTACCCCGATTGAAGTCAAAGGAGATACCTTTGCGAACGTTTTAGTTTACAAAGACAACAAAACGGGAGAAATTACCGAACTTCCGACCGGAGGCATATTCGTGGAAATCGGCCTCGCCCCCGCTACCGGTTTCCTGAAAGGAACGGTGGAAATGACCGAAGGCGGCCAGATAAAAGTTGACCCCCGCAGCGGAAAAACCCAAACCCCCGGCATCTGGGCCGCCGGCGACTGCACCGATCTCCCCTACCACCAAAACAACATAGCCGTAGGCGACGCCGTCCGAGCCCTGGAAGACCTCTACGTCTACCTCAAAACCAAATAATCAACAAAAAATCACTTGGCGGTTTCACCGCCAAGTGATTTTATTCAATCATCAAGTATCTTTCTTCTCTTTCTGTCTTTTTCCGATCCAACATTATCGGAAGCGCGTCTTCGGCGTATTCTTTATACTCGTCTTTGTTTTTAAATTGTCCTAAAATAATATCCTTTTCGCACATTTCATCTTCAAGTTTTATACCTGAATCAGTATATTCTTTCCAGCTCGTTCTTATTAACTTGGAGGCTTCGCCTCCAAGTTGATGAACGCGATCATTTAAATTTATATATGCACTAAGATGCAAAAGATATTCATTCGTACTCACATGAATTGAACGAAAAACTCCTCGGAATAAACTTCCCCGATGTCGGTGTTTATTATTGTAATACATCGTATATCCACCTCCGAGTCTGTGCATAAATTCACTAATTCCTTTTTCTGATATTTGTTCAAGAATTAAATGAAAATGATTTGGGTTCAAACAATAAGCTACGATATTTACCAATTTTTTGTTTGACTTGGAGGCTTCGCCTCCAAGTTCTAAATCATGGATAAAAGATTGTTCATAGATGCTTCCGATTGGTTCTTCATCGTTAAACATTTTCATACTTTCCAAAAAACGAATGCTATCATACTCTTCGGAAAAAATATCCCTTTCTTCTACCCCGTGATTATAAATATGATAAAATTCCCCTTCCGCAAACTGTTCTCTTCTCATAGTTTATAATTATATCACTTGGAGGCTTCGCCTCCAAGTAACTTGACGAAAAACACATTCGCTATATAATCAAACTCAGATAGCCACCCGGACAAAGGAGTTTGAAAATGAAGGTAAAATACAAAAAAAACGGCAAACGCGCTTTTCACAGCATAAAAATCCAAAAACCAACGCCTCCGGCAAAAGAGGTTGTTGCGGTTAAAAATCTTCCGCAGCAGGAAGCAAAAAAGAAAAGAGGGTTTTTCTCAAGAAATCTTACTTTTTTCTTGGTACTGATTATCCTGTTCGTCATCACTTTCGGAACGTCTTTTTCTCCAAAACTCATTCAGGAGGAAAATTCATCATTCGTAGCTTCCGTAGGCAATGCGACCAGAAACATCACGATGATCCCATCAGGAAGAATTGTGTTCTATGAAAACGCGTGGAATTTTCCAACCGTGCGCGCTGTCATCATTGACGATTTCAGTTATGACTTAAAAGATGGCCGCTGTATTTTTTTTCATAAAGTCTTCACGGACGCAAAAGCAAAAGAATGTTTCGGCGCCATAGACAGAGCCGATGCCGAAAGAGCAAATGACGCTCAAGAATAAAAACGACAAGAAAACAAACTCCGCGATGAATCGCGGAGTTTTTTTGTGGGCGGTAGAGGAGTTTCTCGGCTTACTGCCGCAGTACCCTTTTCCGATTTGTTCATCGCTTCGCTCTTCACAAATAACGGAGAAAGGCTTCAAATCCTCCCGCAAGTGAAGCGGTTCACTTGCTTACCGCCCACAAATAAAAAAGCCCCTTCAACGGGCTTTTTTATTTGTGGGCGGTAGAGGATTCGAACCTCTGACATCTACAACGTCAATGTAGCGCTCTACCAACTGAGCTAACCGCCCTTTTATTTCATTTTACGATATCGGCGTTATCAGCCAAAACAGCTAACCGCCAGAAAATTTTTGTGTAACTTTTCAAAAGGCTACACAGTTGATAGTATCATACCCTCGGAGAAATTTCCAGAGGAAAACCGCTTTGGCTCAAACTATTGCATAAATAATATATCTATGGTATAATGCAAACGAGCTTTAAAAGCATTTTAAACACAAACTCTATGCCAACACAGCAAAAAAACACAAAGCATGTCCCCAATTCAAAAACGGGCGCACCGAAAGACGTCGCAGACTTTCGCGGGTCATTCCCTTGGAGAATCTTCCGTATTATGTCCGAATTTGTTGATGGTTGGCAATTTCTCGCAGACTTTGATAAAACCGTAACCGTTTTCGGTTCCGCCAGAACGGGAGAAGACGATCGCTGGTACAAAGAAGCGCAAAAACTCGGAAAAATACTCGCCAAAGACGGCTATTCCATCGTTACAGGAGGAGGTCCCGGAATTATGGAAGCGGCAAACCGAGGTTCTTTTGAAAACGGCGGAGGATCCATCGGATTGGACATTAAACTCCCTTTTGAGCAGAAAGAAAATCCGTATGTCAGAAAAGGAGTCGGCTTCTATTACTTCTTTGTCAGAAAGGTTATGCTCGCCTACTCAGCCCGCGCTTACATCTATTTCCCGGGAGGATTCGGAACCTTGGACGAACTCTTTGAAATCGTCACCCTTATCCAAACCAAAAAAGTTACCCAAACCATACCGGTCGTCCTGGTCGGAAAAGACTTCTGGGAGCCGATGCTCAAATGGATAGATGAAACGATTATTGATAAATACCAAACCGCCAGTGCTGAAGACAAATCTATCTACCGAGTAGTTGATACCGCGGAAGAAGCCTGCGAAATCATCCGGAAAGCTCCGGCTCGTCACGAATTTGAAGAATATGTCACCACTCACAAATCTCACGCGTAAGAGCAAAAACTAAAAAATAAGACCCCGCCACAACGGGGTCTTATTTTTTTATTCAGCCAAAACTTTTTTTACGCGCATGACAAATTCCTCCCGATCAAAAGGTTTTTTAATATAGTCTTTTATGCCGGCATCTTTTATTTCTTTCTGTTTTTCCGGAGAAACGTCAACGATAGACAAAAAGATTACTTTATATTTCGGTTTAATCTCCGCAATGCGAGAAAAAAGATCCCACCCGGACATGTCGGGCATCATGATGTCCAAAATAAGCAAAGAGTAGCCGTCCAGATTAACGCTCTTCAAAGCTTCCTCTCCGCTGGACAGACTCGTCACTTCATACCCCTCTTTTTCCAATATCGTTTTGACGACGCTCAGCGTATCCGGTTCATCGTCAACATGAAGAATTTTAATTTTTTCCATACATTATATATATTTTGATAATAATTGATAATTTTCTCCGTTTTATTTAATAGGCAAACTCGCGATGAAAGTACAGCCCTTTCCTTCCCCTTCGCTTTCAACCCAAATTTTTCCCCCGTGAGCTTCCATAATCCCTTTGTTTATGGCAAGTCCCAAACCTGTGCCGCGATATTTTCTATTGACCGCGCTTTCTATCTGGAAAAACGGCGTAAAGATTTTTCCGGTATCCTCTTTGCGCAGACCGATTCCCGAGTCTTTTACCGTTAACAGTATCTCATTTTCCGTTTTTTTCAGTTCTGCATGAACCGTGCCGTTTTCCGGCGTAAATTTTATGGCGTTATCAAGCAGGTTGACGATAACTTGCCTTATTCTTGATTCATCAACCTCTATATTCGGTATTCCGGGTTCAAGCAAAAAAGAAACAAAAATGCCTTTTTTCTCGGCCAAAATTTTTCTCTCGTAGACGGCATCGGTTACGATCTTCCCCAAGTTGGCCGGCCCGAGAATAAGTCTCAATTTATTTGATTTTATTTTTGCAATATCAAAAACTTCACCGGTCAATTCATTCAGCACTACCCCGTTGCGGCGTATCATTTCTATCGCCTCTTTTTGCTTCGGATTAATTTCCCCGTAATCTTGCGCCAAAAGAAGTTCCGTTTGAGACAATATCGGAACCAGCGGAGACTTTAATTCATGCGTAGCGATAGACAAGAAATCATCTTTGAGTTTATCCAATTCCTTCAATTTTTCTTCCATGCGTTTGCGTACGGAAATGTCATATGATGAAGTTATAATATACGGCGCGCCGTCCAATTCTATAATCTGAGCGGATATTATTGCGGGAAAAAGAGATTTGTCCTTTCGCATGAGAGTCGTCTCAAAATTCGTAACATGCCCCGTTTTTTTCAAAGCGGCAACAAACCTCGTGCGGTCATCGGGGACGTTCCAGATGGAAATACCCAGAGTCGTTTTCCCTTCGCTTTCTTCGGACGCATACCCCATATCTCTGCAGAATCCGTCGTTCACGTTCATCAGCATCCCATCAGAAACCCTGGTAATGGCCGTCGAAACCGGAAACAAATGAAATATCTTGAAAAATTTCTCGCTTGTTTTTTGCAGCTTTTTTCTCTCGGCTTCCAGTTTCCATACCGCGTATACCAGGACAAAAATAACAGTCAAACACATGGCCACAAAAATAAACGGGAGAAATTCTTGGATTTGATTATTCATATCCATTATTATGACACAAAACAATAAATAAAGAGCGTTATCACTGTGGATATGTCGCGTCAAGTTCCCATCGCCGCATGAATCCGATATAATCAAAGATACCGATTAAAAAATTCCGACACCATGCAAACCATACTGAAAAAACATTTTGGATATGACGAATTCCGACCCTACCAGAAAGAGGTCATTGAACAGGTTTTGCGGGGAAAAGATTGCGTCGTGCTTATGCCGACAGGAGGAGGAAAATCCCTCTGTTTCCAAATTCCCGCGCTCATGATGGACGGCCTGACCATCGTCGTGTCCCCGCTCATTTCTCTCATGAAAGATCAGGTGGACGCGCTTCAAATGAACGGCATTTCGGCCGACCTCTGGAACAGCACCCTTTCCCGCGACGAAGTCATCAACGTCGCGCGACGAGCAAAAAGCGGAGAACTGAAAATCCTTTACGTCGCGCCCGAACGCTTCGCCGTCGCCGGTTTTGATACATTTCTTCGCTCGCTGAAATTGAGCCTTATCGCCGTAGACGAAGCGCACTGCATTTCCGAGTGGGGCCACGACTTTCGCCCCGACTATCGCAACCTCAATCTTCTCCGCGCAAAATTTCCGGATGTTCCCGTCATCGCCCTTACCGCGACCGCGACGGAAAAAGTCCGCGACGATATCGTAAAGCAGCTGGATCTGAAAAAACCGGAGATATTCATTTCCAGTTTCAATCGTCCGAATCTATCCTACGAAGTTCTGCCGAAAAAAGATTCCCTGCGAACCATCCTGTCGATCCTCAAAGACTACCGCGACGAAAGCGCCATTATCTATTGTTTTTCCCGCAACGACACAGAAAAACTCGTCGCCAATCTCAAAAAGAACGGACTGAAAGCCTCCGCGTATCACGCTGGTCTGAACCCGGATGTTCGGAGAGAAAATCAGGAAAAATTCATTCAAGACAAAGTCAACATCATCGTTGCCACCATCGCTTTCGGCATGGGGATAGACAAGCCCGACGTTCGTTTAGTCATTCATCACAGCCTTCCCAAATCCGTTGAAGGCTACTATCAGGAAACCGGCCGCGCCGGACGCGACGGACTCCCCGCGCGATGCGTTCTGCTTTTTTCCTATGCCGACAAATTCAAACACGACTATTTCATTCGAGCGATGCACGGAGCCGAACAGCGCACAGCGCAAGAAAAATTGGAGCACGTCATTTCATATGGAAACCACGCCGGTTGCCACCGCCGTTTCCTGCTCCGTTATTTTGACGAAAACTACGAACCCGACAACTGCGATAACTGCGACGGCTGCATCGGCAGAACCTTCACGGAAATTATTAAAGACGATGTTCCGATAAAAACAAAAAAACGTCCGACCGCCGCGCCGGATGTTGAATATGATACCGCGCTCTTTGACGAACTCCGCGCCATCAGAAAGCAGCAAGCGGAAGAACTCGGCGTTCCTCCTTACATCGTTTTCGGCGACAAAGCTCTCCGCGAAATGGCAATCTATTACCCGCAAACCGAAACTGCCTTTCTGGAAATCAGCGGAGTCGGTCACCAAAAACTGGAACAATTCGGCGAACCGTTTCTCTCGGCCATCTGCCAATACGTTGATTCGCATGATATATCATACCGGCATAATCGTCATACCGGGCTTGACCCGGTATCCACATCGTCGGTAAAAAAACCAAAACCCATCTACGAAGGTTCCACCTTCGACGAAACCAAAAAATTCCTCAAACAAAAGATCGGAATAACCGCCATCGCCGCAATCCGGGGACTCGCCCCCTCCACCATCGTCAACCACGCGGAAAAACTCTCCGCCGAAGACGCGAGTCTGGATATTTCCTATCTCAAACCCGCCCCCGAACGATTCGCAAAAATCGCCGAAGCCTTCCAAAAAACCGGCAACTCCGCCCTCTCCCCCGTCCGAGAAATTTTAGGAGAAGAATACTCCTTTGACGAAATACGCTTGGCAAGAATCTTTTTGAATCAATAAAAAACCTTCAACGTTTAAAAATTGAAGGCCTTTACTCGCTTTCGCCGGAACGGGTTTGTAACCCGTTCCGAAACGTTTGTATAACTCGCATTGCAAGGGCAGTCCTCAAGGAGGTGAGGAACGGGTTGGGCCCCGTTCCGCAAGACCTTTTGAGGATTTTTGTGATCCGCCGGCTGGCGGAGAAACAAAAAGTCCAAAAGGTATACAGCCTCTGTAAGAGGGGGAGCGAAGCGGAATGACGGAGAGAGAACTGTCCTTGGGGCTATTTCACATTGTTATTCCCTATTTTTACTTAATCGTCCACCCGCCGTCCACCACCAGTACCTGCCCAGTAATATAGTCCGCTTTATCGGAAGCCAAAAACACTACGGCGTTCGCGATATCTTCCGGCTGTCCGTATCTTTTCGCCGGAATCATGGCAATAGTCTGCTGTTTCATTTCTTCGGTACCACCTGAAGCTCCTGGAGTTTCAATCGCGCCCGGAGCAACGGCATTCACGTTTATTTTTCTCGGAGCCAGTTCCAGCGCGAGCGCCCGGATCATGCCATTTATTCCTCCCTTGGAAGCGCAATAATGAACAAGGCCTTCAAATCCGACGAGAGATGCGATAGAAGAAATGTTCACGATCTTTCCTCCCGGTTGCATCACTCTTGCCGATGCTTGCGAAGTGAGAAAAATGCTTTTCAGATTAACGTTCATGACTTTATCCCAGTCGCTTTCCTGCATCTTGTCAAAAGGAATAAAAGGATACACGCCGGCATTGTTCACCAAAATATCCAGTCTCCCGAATTCATGCATCGTCTTTTCAACCAAGGCATCAACCTCTTCTTTTTTGGAAACATCGCATTTCACTCCGAGCGCTTTCACCCCCTCCTCTTTGCTTATTTTTTCCGCAACACTATTGCAATCCCCTTGATCAATATCGCTCACGATAATGTTGCACCCTTCTTTCGCCAAAGCCAAAGCAATCCCGAGCCCGATCCCCTGCCTCGCCCCCGTAACAATAGCCACTTTGTCTTTTAACATCATATTTCGTTTTGTATTAGTAATAATCCCCCTCATTATATCACGAGGAAAAATTCAAAACAAAAAAAATTTTACTTTTAGTTATTATATATTTTTATTTTTTGAGTAAATGGCTCTGGCCTTACCCTGCTTTATTGCGGAGAGGAAAATAAAACAAGCGACTATCCGAATAATCGAATAACCGCTTGTTTTATTTCTTCAAAATGAGCTTCATCAAGTGTGCGGAGGGAGAGAGATTCGAACTCTCGGAGGCAAAAGACCTCACCGCATTTCGAGTGCGGCGCACTAGACCACTATGCGACCCCTCCTTGTGCATCTCACATGAACTTTTTGTATATTAACACCTTTCTGTTGATTTTTCCAGCAGGTATGATATATTCTCTATATCAAACAAAAGGCCCTATCGTCTAACGGTTAGGACGGAAGCTTTTCAAGCTTTAAATCAGAGTTCGATTCTCTGTAGGGTCACCAATTAGAGAACTAGTTCGAGCACTCGAGAAGGGTCGAATTAGTAAACAAAAGCAAGTCACAACCTGGCTTGCTTTTGTTGTAGTTTAATACAACCACATGTGATATACTTTATTCATGAAAGATGACGCTAAAAAACTAGGAGAAAATCTCAAAAACATTAGAACCGAGAAAAATATCACACAGACGAAACTGGCTGAAACGCTCGGGGTTGATAAATCTTTTGTAAGTAATATCGAGAACGGAAAGACAAACCCGACCCTTTCAACCATTACTAATCTAGCCCAAGCGTTGGGAGTATCAACTAACGAATTATTAAAATAAATTTATGAGTCAAATTGTTTATATTTTAAAAAACGAATCAATGCCCGAGTATATTAAAATCGGGTTTACTCACGGTGACGTTAAAGACAGACTTAAACAACTAGATCGAACTGGTACGCCCTTACCGTTTGAAGTTTACTACGCCGCAACAGTAGAAAATGCCGAGAAAGAAGAAAAATGGCTTCATTCAATTTTTGCGGATCGTAGAGCAAGAGATACTCGAGAATTTTTTAAGATGAATCCAGAATACGCGACCCTTGCTTTAAAAAGAGTTGAGATTCGAGAAGAAAAAATTGATAGTGGTTTGACTAAGGAACAAGAAAAAGAAGTTGATGAAGTTAAGGAGAGACGATCAAGATTCCATTTTGCTCAATATGGAATACCAGTAGGATCAAAACTTACTTTTACTAGAGATTCAAACATTATAGCTGAAGTTGTTGAGGGTGATAAAATTAAAATTGGAGATAAGGTAAGTAGTTTATCCACTTTTGCTATGGAGTTATTAGGGTATCAAAGAAGACCACAAGGCACACTATATTTTGAGTTTGAAGATGAAATTTTAGATGACCGACGAAGAAGAATTGATAACGAACAATAA
>CALREZ010000006.1:0-23976 GCA_943356445.1 Candidatus Nomurabacteria bacterium | reverse complement strand
ATTGAAAAAGAGCTGAAGCACTACAAAGAACAATTTCGTGATAAGGTCGTGTATTGCAATTGCGACGATCCGTTTGAGAGTAACTTCTTTAAATATTTTGCTGCGAATTTTAATGCACTCGGATTAAAAAAACTTATCGCCACCAGTTACAAGCCTTCCCCTATAGCCAATACGCAACTCGGACTATTTGGTGTAGGCAAAGTACTAGCCACGCCCAAGGGTCGCCCAAAGGTAACAGCTAACAAATTCATCATCAATGAGGTTTGCGACATGGACGGCGACGGCGCATTTGACTTGCGTGATGTTGCTGAGCAACTCAAAGCTAACAAAAACAACGAATGGTCTCCGTTAGAAAGTGATGGTGATTTTAGGAGTAAGGAAAGTATAGAACTTTTAAAACAAGCAGATATTGTAGTGACCAACCCACCATTTTCATTATTTAGAGAATATGTTGCACAATTAGTTGAACATAATAAAAAATTCTTGATTCTTGGAAATATGAATGCATTAACTTATAAAGAAATATTTCCATTAGTTAAAGAAAATAAACTGTGGTTTGGAATAAGTATTCATAGTGGTGACCGTGAATTTCAAGTTCCGGTAGATTACCCACTTGAAGCAGCCGGGGCACGAGTAGACGAGAAAGGTAATAAATATATTAGAGTAAAAGGTGTGCGATGGTTTACAAACATTGACTACGATGAGCGGCATGAAGATTTAGTTTTATACAAAAAATATTCACCAGAAATATATCCAAAGTATGATAATTATGACGGTATTAATATAGACATAACTGCTGAAATCCCTATGGACTGGAAAGGTACAATGGGAGTACCAATTACATTTATTGATAAATATAATCCTGCCCAGTTTGAAATAATAAAATTTAGAAAAGGAGATGATGAAAAAGATTTATCTATAAATGGGAAATGTCCTTATTTTAGAATTTTAATTAAAAACAAAAAACCTCAAAAATAGTATGAAAATTGAACTGAATAGAATAAAAATACGCGAAGTAATCAAGGACTACCAAGACAGTGCCGAGGAGGGTGTTGTGGCTTATGGTGGAAAACTTGATGTTCGCCCGAAATATCAGCGTGAGTTCGTCTACAAAGACAAGCAACGAGATGCGGTTCTTGATACTATCAAAAAAGGATTCCCTCTCAACGTCTTGTACTGGATGGTGCGTGAAGATGGCGGTTATGAACTGCTCGACGGACAACAGCGAACGATTAGCATTGGTCAATATATCAGCGGTGACTTTTCGCTAGATGACCGTTATTTTCACAACCTCACAAAAGAAGAACAAGAGCAGATATTGAATTACGAATTGATGATTTATTTCTGCGAAGGTACAGATAAAGAAAGACTGGGCTGGTTCAAAACCATCAATATCGCGGGTGAAAAATTGACGGATCAAGAATTACGCAACGCTGTTTATACGGGTCCATGGCTTTCCGATGCAAAACTCAAATTTAGTAAATCAAATTGCGCCGGATACCTTTTGGCAAATGACTGCGGTGCATTACTTACTGGCTCGCCAATTCGGCAAGAATATTTGGAAACCGCACTTTCTTGGATCAATAACGACGAAGTGGCGGGCTATATGGCGAAACACCAGCACGACAAAAACGCAAATGAATTATGGGAGTATTTCCAAAACGTAATTGCTTGGGTACGAAAAACATTCACAAACCACCGCAAAGAAATGGCTCATGTGAATTGGGGTGAGTTGTACAATGAATTTAAGGACAAAAAGCTGGACGCAAAAAAACTTGAAACGGAAATTGCCAAATTGATGCAGGACGAGGACGTAACGAAAAAATCCGGCATTTATCCTTATGTTCTCACAAAACAAGAAAAACATCTTTCTATACGTGCGTTCAACGATAAAATGAAACGCGAAGCATATGAGAAGCAGAAAGGAATATGCTCAAAATGTGAAGAACATTTTGAGATAGAAGAAATGGAAGCCGATCATACTACCCCGTGGCACGAGGGAGGTAAAACGACTGCGGAAAATTGTCAGATGTTGTGCAAGGAATGCAATAGACGAAAATCTGGAAAATAAAATTATGGCAGAAGATCAACAATACAACCGTGGGTCTGAATGGAGAAAGTGGGACTTACATGTTCACACACCATTTTCTCATACATCAGAATACACTGGTGATACGACAGAAGCAAAGTGGGAAAATTTTATAACAGGTATAGAAAATCTCCCTGAAGATATAAAAGTTATCGGTATTAATGATTATCTTTTTTTGGATGGGTATAAGAAAGTCCTGGAATATAAAAATGGCGGTCGATTAAAAAATATAGATTTAATTTTGCCGGTTGTAGAATTTCGATTAAAAGAGTTTGTTGGCAATGAACAATTAAAAAAGATTAACTATCACGTCATTTTTGCCGAACAAGATATTTTGAAGGTTGAAACCATTGAGGCACAATTTCTCCATTGTTTTAAGTCGTCATGCAATCTTGATGTAAACGATGCTGGCGGCGTTACTTGGGGAGGTGTTGTTACAAGAGAAAGTTTAATTGATCTGGGTAAACATATATATGATGCTACCCCGGAAGATAAAAGAGAGAGCGAAAATCATTTTGAAATAGGATTTAACAACATTAGCTACAGCCTCGACAAACTCAAGGAGTGTTTGGGAGAAATAAAAGAGCCGAACACATATCTGAAAGATAAGTATATAAAAGCTATCGGAAAAGTGGAATGGGAAAGCTTTAGGTGGACAGGGTCCCCTGCAGATAAGAAAGATATAATTAATAATGCCCATATTGTTTTTTCTGCCTCGCCAAATGCTGAACAAGCGAATAAAAATATAACCTCATTAAACAGCCAATCAGTAAACGGTCGTTTATTGCATTGTAGTGATTCGCACAAAATTAAACAAATTGAAGATGAGGGCATTGTAAAATTTGATTTTTCTGATACGAGTCCTAAAGATTTGGGTCATTGTTTTACCTGGATTAAGGGTGGTGCTAGTTTTGAGACATTGAGACAAGTGGTTGTGGATTATGAAAACAGGGTTTTGATACAAGATAGAAATCCTTCTGAAAGTAAAAATTCATCTCCGGAGCTTTTTATTGACAAAATAGAATACAAGCAAGACGGCGAAACCCTTACCGCTTATTTAAATAAGGATATGAATTCTGTTATTGGTAAGCGAGGTGCTGGAAAGTCTGTTTTACTTAAACACATTGCCTTTAATGTGCTCGGCGAACAAGAACATCCCGATGTTAAAAAGATATCCAAGTTGCAAGATTTTAAAATTTATTGGTGTGACAATACATCCGAAAATAAATTTGTTGAATACATACCACAGAACTATCTATCGACTATCACATATGAGGACGGCAGAGACTATGATAAACGGGACGAAATGCTCAAGGCTCGTCTGTTCAATAATGATTTATTCAAAAACGCCGATACAAGCAAGACTGATGCCATAAATTCGATAGAACTCAAAATTAATGCAAAAGTCAAAGAAACTTTAAGCATACATAGACAGATTGTTGATACTACCAGCCAACTAAAACCACTCGGAAAAGCCGGTGATAAAGACAGTGCAATAAAAATAAAACAGGAAGAAATCAATAATCTCGGAAAAATTGATATAACTGATGCGGATATTGAAAATCAAACAAAGTATTCGTCGGAAATAGAGTCACTTAGCAAAGAGATTAAGTTGCTAGAGCAAGACGTCCAGATTATAAAGAACATCAACAATGGTACTGATGTAAGTTTCATCACTGTCGATAATGAAGTGTTCTTTGGGTTATCTCAGACAACCCTAGAGCTAATTGAAAAACACATTGAGAAACTTTCCGGTCAAGAAATCAAAGCGTATCTAAATAAGCTACTAACTGATTTGGCGACTAAGACCAAAACTAAAGAAGATAGAAAAATCGTTGTCGAAAAAGACTTAGTCCCAATAACAAAGAAATTACAGCAAAATAAAACCATTGGGAAAATTCTAAATGAAATAAACAAGCTCAGTGAAGAGAAAAAAGAGATCGAGAAATTGAATAAATTTATACAAGAATCTAACAAGAAAAAAGAAGAATTAATTAGCGAAGTATCCGATTTATACTTATCTTTTAAAGGCAAAATTGAAGGAGTAGTCAAAACGCTTAAAGACGAATTTAGTAATTTTACCTTTATAACGTTCGATTTTACTGTGAATTACCAAGTGGATGCGTACATGCGTCGATTTTTTGATGTATACATTGATGGACGCTCTGGCGATCGTTTTAAAAAATTTAGTGATGAAAAAAGAGATTTTGATAAAATAGAAGTGACTGACATAATTAGAGATATTATTATCGATGCGCCTACTGCAAAATTGAAGACAGCGGGTAACAATAAAGAGAGTGCATTAGTTGCATTATTGAGTTGTAGATATGATATCGATTTTACAAAATCTGTTAAATATAAAGACGGAGAGGAATTAATAGAGTTTGAAAATATGACTGGAGGACAGAAAGCAATGGCATTATTGGATCTTATCTTCCGCCTGTCCAAAAGTGGATATCCAATAATTATTGATCAACCTGAAAATGACATCGATGTTTCTGGAATTTCAAATGACTTAAAAAAACTTGTATTGGACCAAAAAGAAAGACGGCAGGTAATAGTAGCAACACATAGTCCAAATTTACTATTACTCACAGACTCAGAAAACGTAATAGTCGCTGAAAACAAAAATAATTCTATTAAATATCACAATGGCGGGATAGAGGAAAAACAAATCCAAGATGACATCGTGACTATTCTCGAGGGCGGTGGAGATGCACTAAAAAAACGAATGCAAAAATTAAATATTCGTTAGAGATGAACTTTCAACGAAATTAAACCGAAATCTTTCCGTTCTTCAAGATTAATTCGCTATTTATACATTCAAGTATAGATCTTTGTTCAAAAGGCGTTCCTTCTTTTAGCACAAATTTTGTGTAATCTTTTAAATCAATAGTTTCTATTTTTTCCGTTCTTTTATTTCCTAAAAACATCGCTTGCAACTTCTTAAACTTTTGTATTTCAACATCAAGTTTTGCTGTTAGTTTTACCTTGTTTATATTCAGTGTATCAACCATTTCAAGAAGTGATGCTATAAGCTCTGTTTCATTTAGCGCAGAATTTTTACAGTTTCTATCTTTCGCTTTTGTACATCTATAATAAACATACCTGTTAACTCCACCATTCAATAACTTCTTGAACTTTTCATCGGCAGTAATTCCCGAACCGCATACTCCGCATTTCATGATTCGAGTAAAAGCAAATTCTTTACCTTGCGATTTTATCGTCTGTGACTTAATAGAGTTTCTGGTCTCGTCAAATAATTCCTTGGAGATTATTGGTTTATGCTTTCCCTCATACCAAATACCTGCGCCTTGTGGAAATTCAAAGCGACCATAGTAGAAAGTATTATTTATGATCTTAAAAACATTTCCGATACTCAAAGGAAACCCTCGATGTGTTTTAAAGTTCAAATCGTATCGTAGCCATGCGTGGACTTTTGATACGCTCCATTTTTCATAACTGATTTTCTCAAATATCTGTCTTATCGTATCGGCTCGTTCTGGGTCAATTTCAACCTCACACTTAGCTAGTCTATCATTTTTCTTCCTGTATCCTGTTGGAGGTTGTGCTGGCCATAGACCCATTTCACAACGAGTTCTCATACCACGCTTCACATTGATACTTTTGTTGTCATTTTCGAGTTTTGCTTGCGAACACAAGATCATCAATAAAAATTTATCGCTTGGTGAATTGGTAAAAGTTTGACCAAAAGTCTTTATTTGAATTAATTTCTTTTGATCCATCCTGTCCACAAGTTTTCCAAGATCGCCTGCATTACGAGAAAGTCTATCGGGTGCCCATGTGATGATTCCGTTAAATATCCCCGTATCGATATCTTTCACAATTTCCTCAAATATAGGTCTTTGCCCAGATTCTTTTGCTGAATGGGACTCTTTGCGAATTTCAACAACAGTTAAATTTTCACGCTCGGCAATTTGTCTCATTTCTTTGATCTGCGAATCAATTGAAAGAGCTTGCTTTTCGTCGCCCTCAGTTGACTTACGAGCATATAAGCAATACTTCATTTGGTTTTGTTCGGCTTCTGTCATATATATATTAATGACAGAACCATTATTGGTGCATAGTCTATGCAGAACTAAAAATCTATTTCATACTCGCGTGAAAGGCTTAGCAAAAGAATTGATCTGCGATATAATCGTTGCATAATACAGTTTTTTAATGTATTATTTATTAACAATTGAATATTAAAGTAGCCTAAACCAAGTTCGCTTGGCATGGTGAAAAAAGTCCGACTAAGACATAAAAAACCCATCATATGGGGTTGTCTTAGTCGGCCATATCGGGAAACTGGTATGAGGGATTTCGGTCCCTACCCATGTGGTGGGCTTTTTGTACCTATTTCATGGGATGCATAAAAAATATATGAATCTCACAAATATAGACTCAAGCGGTTCAACCGCTTTTTTAGACCAAGAACTTATTCGCTCTCGCATTAAGAATTTTTGGGGCTATGGCAATCTTTCTGGTGACATATGGTTTGTCGGAATGGAAGAAGGTCATAATGAAAGTAACGAGATACTTTTAGAGAGATTTAAAGCAACAGCTCACGGATCGATTTTTGATATCTATGATGATCTCAAAGTAGACCCGGGACACACGCGTTGGTTTGAAGACGATGCGCCAACACAAGCGACTTATCGACGTCTCATTTATCTTTTGCTTTATCTGAAAAATGGAATAGAACCAAATCTTGAGGAAATCAGAGATTTTCAAATCAAACAGTTTGGAAGAAAAACATCGGATCACGCCGTGCTCGAACTTATGCCACTTCCGGCTAAATCAGTAAAAGAAAGCGATTGGACCTACGGTTCGTCCGAAGTCGAAGGGCTGGAATCGCGGAAAGCATATCTCGAACAATATTCACCGGAGCGAATTGTTAAGCTTCGGCATATGATCCGAGAATTTAATCCGAAACTGGTGCTTTTCTATTCGCGCACATATCTTCCGTATTGGGAAAAGGTGGCGCTCGACACTTTTCAAGAAGTGCTTCCGGGGAAATTGTCCATCGTACCGGACGAAAAAACCATCTACGCCGTCATTCCGCATTCGACGGCTCTCGGCCTGACGAATGCGGATATGAAGGCTATTGCGGATCAGATTTACCGGATGCTTCTTCGTCGTCCTTCGGCCGGTGTTTCAACGATACAGGAGAAATGACGATTTTCGTGATCGGTCCGATGGAGTTAATCGATTCCCAAAAATCCTTGGGTCGCGGCCTCATATAGTTCTTCTTGTTGTTATCAAGCCAGTATTTTATCGCTTGCATATTACCTGAATTTATCAGCGAGATGAGTTTGCTCTCCGCGAGGTCGTTCACTGATTCGGTACCATTCCCAAGGGCTTCATTAAGTCGTTTTTTGAAATCGGGATCTTCATTGCACCACCGGTAAATCGTATTCCGTGACAGTCCGATCTTTTCGCAAGCGAGCGATATATTCGGTATGGTCTTTATCTGTTCAAGAAATTCATTTTCTTTTCTAAATCGTTTCATCGGCGTGAATAACCTTTACTTTATCTCCCGTCAGCTTCTCGTACCGGCGGATCGCAAGATCGCAAAAAGTGGGTTCCATTTCGACGGCGTACACTCGGCGTTTCAGTTTTTCGCCTGCCATGATCGTACTGCCCGATCCGGAAAAGCTGTCGAGAATGATATCGTTCATCTTGGTGCATCGGCGAATCGCTTTTTCGTACACTTCCGGCGGTTTCATCGTGCTGTGTTCGTATTCGTTTCCGGGAAGGCGTTTTTCCATCCAAATATCGAGATGGTCATGCGCTTCTTGAAGCAGGTTATTGCCAGTGGTCATTTCGGAATTCATCACTTCGTTCAGTTTATTCACTCCTTTGACGATGTACGGCTTTCCGCGGACTCCGTAAGTGCACGGTTCGTAGCACTTGTTGAATGCAACGCCCGGCGTGGGATTCTGTCCGTTTTTCAGCCACAGGCACACCCGCTTGTTGATTATTCCGAGTTCTCGGTACAGCGTTTGAATGAGCCAAATATACGTTTGATCAGACCAGTAGAAGACGTGGGCGTCTTCTTTCGTTACGGCGAGCGCGGCGGTCATGCTCTTTCTGAGAAATTCTTTGTATTCGTCGTCGCTCTTAGTGTCGTTCACCGTCCCGCCATACTGCTGTTTTCCGCCGATTCCTCCGTTATAATCGACAGAAATATTATATATCGGATCTGAAAATATCATCGATGCCCGCTCGTTTCCGAGAAGTTTCTGAAGAGTTTCGGGCTTGGTGGAATCTCCGCAGATCAATCGGTGCGAGCCAAGCTGTATGATGTCGCCGGACTTCGTCTTCGGCTTGGTGATTTTCTTCATTTCTTCGTCAAAATCGAATTTACCTTGTTTCAGCTTGCTATTCCAAATATCATCGAGTTCTTTCTGGTCGAATCCGACATCGAGCAGGACATCGAAATCGAGCGCTTTGAGTTTTTCAAAATCGAATTCCCCGGTGTTTTTGTTCAAACGGAGATTCAGCTCTTTTTCTTTCTCGATATCCGGAATGTCCACGAATACGACCGGAACATCGGCCATTCCGAGTTCTTTCGCAATCTCGAAACGGAAATGTCCGCCGATGATTACGTTTTCTCGTCCTTTGGCGGAATTGCAGATGGCCGGATCGACGAATCCGAAGCGCTCGATGCTCTTTTTGAGCTGTTCGGACTGTTCCTTCGTGTGCTTTCTCGGATTGTATTCCGCGGGATTGAGGCTGGTAATAGGTCGGTATACGACCTCAATGGTGCTATTCGCCATAAGTTTTTGAGAGGGTGTTTTATTAAGCCCCCTATACTGACAAATAGCGAACATTCACCGAACACAAAAAATCCTCCGATTTTTCGGAGGAAATGTTTTTGCAGTTTTCACTTTGCGTTAATTGTCATTGAAAAATTCCTTAGAATCGTAAACTTCCGGGGCGTTCTCTTCAAAATATTTTTCCGTGTCCGAAGTTTCGTCCTTTGCCTGCTTGTTCGATACAAGGAACAGTTTCAGACGGTACGATTTTTCTTTGCGGTACATTTGAAAAGGGTCAGAGTCGATACCGAAATATTTTTTTAAACAGTCTGACAATAACTGCTTTTGCTTTTTCAGACTTACCGAGGCAATCGGAGTGTTCCACGTGACTTCGTTATTATAGTCCGCGAGTCCGCGGAGAAATATCCATTGAGCGTTCGGAGAATCCGAGCGAAGGTCTTGCATCCCCATATCTCTATAATCCGCAGTTATTTTTGCTTCATGCTTCGTAATTTTGATGAATACCGTATGTGGGTCAACGAATCTCATTTGTATGTCTTCCCAACAAGTATTTTTCGGAAGACTAAGGGGTAATATTTTTTTTACGGACGGAATTCCTTTTCGTATCTTTAATTTTGTTTCGCTAAAGATCGGCCGAGTGATAACTTCCTCGCGCATGGCTTCCGGAATTGAATATGTCGACGCTATATCTTCGGACGCCTTGTCGACAGTGCCGTAAAGCTCCTCCATCATGCGTAAAGCGGGAAGAGTAAGGGCGTGCGATTGTTCAACGGATTTCCTGATATTCTCCGCAATGCGATTAATTTCCTGCATTTGGCGTTGAAATGCCGGATTTTGTATCATTTGAATCACGGGATCGAAGCTTTTTGCCACGGTTTCTGCCATTTGTGAAATTCTCTCCAATTCGGACTTGGGGAGCAGGGAATTATACATCTGTACCGAGCGTTCCATGCTCGCAATAATGTCTTGAAGATTTATTCGCATAACTCTATTATATCACAAGTTTTTTATGTTAGTTTTTGGTCAAAAAGAAAAAGACGAAAGTTGATTTATGAACAAATAACGGGTACCATGTAAAGGAATAGGTATCAAAATATCTTAAAAAGGCTTAAAAAATAATGAGTTTAATTCAACAGGCGTCTGATCATAATCTTCCGTTGATTCAAAATATGGATCAAGAAACTTTATCATGGATTATTGAAAATAATCCATTTTATGATAACAAAATCAAAAAAAAAGATTTTTTAGAATATGGGATTTTGGAGAAGGTTAAACAATATTTACCGAAAAAAGAATGGTTTCTGAGCGATGAAATTTATCAAAGTATTCACGGAATAAGGCATATATTACGGGTTTCTGTTAATGTTAGTAATTTACTCACGTCGAAATCTTCTGAAATATTGTTTTCGAGAAATTGTCTTATCGCTGCATCCCTGCATGACATTAGAAGACAGAACGATAAGGGTGATATTGGGCACGGCGAAAGATCTGCGAAATGGTTTCTTGATAATAGCGAGATGGTTTCAGAATATTACCAAGTCGTTTTGTCGGCGAATGATATAGATGAAATTTCATCCTCAATATCTTTTCATGAAATACCTTACTCAGAATTATTTTCTGATGGTCGGTACCTGAAAAATAAGGATATTGTTGATATCATTAAAACATCGGACGCCCTCGATCGTTATCGATTACCAAAAATTAAATGGTGGATTAACGATCAATTCATTAAGCTAATTCCGACAGAAAAAGAAAAAATATTTGCTTATGAATTAGTTGTTCTGAGCGAAAAAAATTATCTTGAAGGTGTAGATGGTGTTAATAGTGTTTTTTCAATTATTTAAATATATGCTACCAACTGATAAATTTAGTGAATGGGCTGATGGACATGTTTTTTATAACATGTATCTTCATACCCCATCACAAAATAGTCCAAAGTGTCTTTTGGACGAGAATGCTTGGCGTGTACGTATGTCGGAAGCCCCTAATGGACATTTGCTAACAAAAAATGCTTTTTTTGATGATATTAAAAATTCTGAAAAGATTTACCTAGCCCACACCACGAGCTCTCTTGAGAAAGTTTTAGAAACAAAAAGTATTTTTTCAAGTGGAGGTTGTCTTATTGGAAGTATTTACTGCACACCCCTATCAAAAGAGGGTGATAAATTCAGAATGCATAATCTCGGGAAATATATTGTCGACACCGAAGCTCCTATTATCTACAAAAATATTGATGGCAAAAAAATAGATACAATTATATTTGAAATTACATTGCCTGATCATACGAAAAATAACTTAGTCGGCATTGATTATTTGAGGCTAGGCGAAGTACACTATTCAATTTATAAAGAACTCGAGTACTTGCTTTCATCGAAAGAAAGATATGATTTACATAACATTATAACAAATGATGTTAAGAATTCTATTGATTTTCTGAGTTTGTGTAATAATTATTATACATCTGGTAATAAAGTTGATAAAAGGATATTTTTTGAAACCTTTCATAACAC
The DNA here is from genome assembly GCA_943356445.1 of Candidatus Nomurabacteria bacterium. Lineage (GTDB taxonomy): Bacteria > Patescibacteriota > Minisyncoccia > Phycocordibacterales > CAIJYI01 > CAIJYI01. The sequence continues at coordinate 12,592 of CALREZ010000006.1, read as the reverse complement.
AGTAAAGTTTTTGCCAATCCTTGGGTATTTGTATTTTGAGGCTGTTTCAGAATATCTTATGTTGTATCAAGATAACGAGGAAGCAAAAAAATATGCCAAGTTGGGAGAATTTTATAACCCAAGTTACAAGGATTTGATGTATAGCTTACAGCCTTTGCTAAAAAAGAATTATAAACTAAGTTATTTCAATCCGAGTATCGATGATTTAGCAAGTTATATCATTGAACGAAAGATTTTTTCAAATTTTGATTTGGAACAAATGACAGATTATCTTTCTGAACGATTAGTTTTTTGGGTAAATACACGATTGTTTAATACGGATAAAAAGATTGTAGACTGGCGTAAATTTCGGTGGGATTTTGATAATTTAGTCGAAAATGCTAAGCCGCTGGTAGGAAACTTAATACATAGAGAACTTCGAAATTTTGGTCGCTATCCAAGTTTTTACTTCTATTTTGACCAAACAAAAGCATTACAGATTTGGAATTATTGGAATCATATGGATGTTATTGTTCCATTTAATGGAGTATTTCCAAAAGGAGAAATTGGTATAAATCCAGCATATCCTGATTTGGAATACAAAGTTTATGTAAGCAAAGTTTTTAACGAAAACGGTTTGACCTATATAAAACCAGAAAATGAAATTGAGGTGGATATTGTTCCGAAGTTGGTTGATCTTAGGTTTACGGTAATGAGAAATAATACAAAATAACTTTTTTAATTTAGTTAATAATCAATTTTATGAAAGAAGATATCATTTTGGACGATGTAAAAAAAATAGAAACACAAGTTAAAGAATTACTTTCTCAAAACATCACACATGGACTTGGTCGCTCTCTGAGAAATCTACAAAAAGAGATCCAGTTATTTAATAATTTTACGGAGGGTAAAAACAAGTGGGAAAACAGTAAAAGTCAATTTGATGCTAAAAAAATACAAATAGGGGGTGGTAGTCACGTTTTAGATGGCTTTTTAAATGTGGATATCGTACCACCAGCAGATTTAGTTTGGGATGTAAGAGAGGGTCTTCCTTTTGATGAGAATGGTACAGAATATATTTTTTCTGAGCACTTTTTAGAACATATCGATTATCCAACTTCCGTAAAAAAAGTTATTTCAGAATGTTTTCGTATTACAAAAGACGGTGGTAGAATTGTTATTGGGGTACCAGATAGCGAACTTGTCCTAAAAGCATATAACACAAAAGATGACGGCTATTATAAAGAAATCATGAGCAGGTGGTTCTCAAAAAGAGACTGCCTTAATGATTTTAATACGTACATAGATCTTGTAAATTACCACTTTCGCGATCAGGACGACCATGAGAAATATAACCCTCATTTCTGGGCTTACGATTTTGAAAAGATGAAATCGTTACTTAAAAATGCAGGATTTAAGCAAATTGAAAAATGGGACTTTGATAATTCCATTGCAAATCCAAAAAGAGAATGGGGCAGTCTCTATGTTACAGCTATTAAATAAATGAAAATTTATTTTGAAGTAAAAAGAGATCCGAATTTTACTCTAAATTGTTCAGAAGTATATTCTCCTTTAGGCGCACCGCCCGCATCAAAATTATCTCGAAATTCTTTCATTTCAGAGTCAGTGATCAAATGAATTTGTAATAGCTCTGCTGTTTCTTCTACTTCCTTTTTTGCCTGAGGTTTGTTTTCCTCATTCGAATAAGTTTTTTCAAGTTCAAGATGGAATCCCCATGTTTGCGTATATTTTAGTGCAATTTCAACTTTATTCGGGAGAATATAGTTAATTCTAAATTGTTCTGATGTTTGTGGTTTGATACCAAAAAGCAAACTAAACATGCTCACGGTTTGGTCGCAATGTTGCTCGTCAACAGGTATTTCGTACTCTGCGAACCCATTTCCAACTCCGACAGCGCCGTGCTTATATTTTATGACACACTTTTTCTCGCTTTTTGCGATAGATAGATTTTGCTCGAGTAGCACAAAAAAGTATGACACCTTATTATCATACGCCCTTGATACAGACTGCTTTTCTAGGAGGTCTTTTACTCGAGAAAAATCTTCTTCTGATAAAAAAGCTCTTTCTTCGTATTCAAATAAACTTGCCATATAGTATTTTTAATTATCACGCGTATAATAGTTCTATTCTATAGAAAAACATGAAGATTACAAGGAATATGGAGTACTTATTAAACAAAAATGATTTTCTTTGTTTGTATGAAAGCCAGCCAAGCAATCCTGAGATTATTGACTTGTTCATACCGGGGTTCGGCGTAAATTTGTTTGGTTCCACACAAACGGATGAAATTGCCGAGGTTGTAAAGATAGCATACAAAGATATTTTACCCAACGAACACGCTTCCGTATTCTTCGAGTTGCAAAATTATAGCTCTGAAAACTATAATACCTCTTATGCTTTAACTTTTGAGGCACAATCTCGGAGGTTGAAAAAAGTGTTAATTGCAATTACTGATAAATTTCCCAATTCAAAAATAAATATTACGGCACAATCCATTGGCTGTTTGGCACTAATTCCACTAATCGAATTTTTACAATCAAACAATTTTTTGCTTCATAATCTTGCATTGTGGGGTCCTCCAACCTTTGAATCAGATAATCATGCGAAACGACTGTCTGGAGCTTTTATTAATCGAGAAGGGACCATCATAAATTTGAAAGGTAAAAGTATACTCCAATGCAAAGATCAGAAAAAATTGATCGTCGAAAAAGAATTCTGGGAATCACTGTCTAGAAATACATTGGTTACAAATTTAAAGAATATTTCGAGTTTGTTTTCATCTGTATTTCTGTTTTTTGCTTCAGAGGACAAGCTTTATCCTGATGATATTTTGTATTACAAAAACTCTATGACAGATAATTGCATACTTATTCCAATAAAAGGAGATAGTCACACCTTTCGCAAGCCAGAAATGATAATAAAATTGCGTGATTTAATGATTCGATACTATCTAAAACAACAAAGTTAAGAAGATAATTGTCGTAATTTTTGAGCTAATTTGTGTCACTTTTGTCACTTTTTATAAAAAACAATGACAAGAAAAATCCAGAAAACAGAAATCAAGAAGAAATAGGTAGAATATTAGGGACTTTTCTACCGTTACCAGATCAAGATAGGAGGTAAACATTAAACTATATACAAAGAAAGCTCCTCTCGAAAAGGGTCGAAATGAATATCAAAAAGAGTCAGAATAAGCCTTGTGGTGCAATAAATCCTTGGGTCGCATCACGAGAAGGCTCACATTTCAAATAAAACCGCTTGGAGGCGAAGCCTCCAAGCGGTTTTTGTTTTTTACTACTGCGGTTTTACGCTGGAGTGATGATGGGCAATCTTCCATTCGCCGTTTTCGTCTTGTACCCAGAGAAAAGTAAATCTTGCTTCAACGGTTTTTCGTTCGCCGTTCTGGTCAACGGTAAAATCGTACATTCCCGAATGAAGATAGCTTTTCGGAGAAAGCGTTTGGACTTTTTCTTCCACGACTTTCCCGTCGGGATTCTTCTGCAGAAAATGTTCAAAATACTCTTCGGTCTCTTCTATTCCCTGTTTGAAAGCGGGCGAAAGCGTCGGCAAGAAGGTCGCGTCTTCCGTATACAGCTCCGCCACTTTTTTCGGATCTGTGCTGTTGAGCGCTTCGTTCCAGCGATGAAAATTTTCCGAAACGACTTTTTGTTCTATCGTATTTTGTTGCATAAGCATTTCTTCTTTTTGTTCAGACATGAATAAAATTTTACGTAATAAAGATTTTTTACCAGTCTTTATCTTAACACTTTTTCATGTTGTGTCAAACCGCTCTCTGTGGTATTATATCTCGCACGTATGGACGAAGAATTATACAAAGAAAATATCCTTGACCGATACAAAAATCCGCGCAACAAAAAGGCTCCCGAGAAATTTGATATTCACGAAGGAGGCGCCAATGCGAGCTGCGGGGACGCGTTAGTCGTATTCCTTTCTTTTGACGAGAACGGGGTTATTACGCAAGCTCACTGGGACGGCGAAGGATGCGCGGTAAGTCAAGCGGCCGCGGACATGCTTATGGAAAAGCTCATCGGCAAAACGATGGAGCAAGTCGGACTCATCGGAGAACAGGACATCCGCGAAATGCTCGGCATCACCATCGGCCCTTCCCGCGAAAAATGCGCCTTCTTACCCATGAACACCCTCCGAAGATGGCTCGGCGAACCGCAGTTTGGGCCGCTGTAAAAGAAGAAAAAAGCAACAAGAAAAAAGGAAAAAGGGAACGAAAAAAATAAAAATAAAAAAGACACAATGCAAAAACTGGAAATTAAAAATCTCTCCGTAACCGCCGAAGACAAGAACGTCGTCAACGATGTTTCTTTTACCATGAAGTCGGGCGAAATCCACATCCTTATGGGTTCCAACGGCTCCGGAAAAAGTTCACTCGTGAACGCGCTCATGGGTCATGCGAAATACAAAATTGCGGACGGAGCTATCATTCTGGACGGAGAAGACATCACTTCCCTTTCCACCGACAAAAAAGCAAAAAAAGGGTTATTTCTTTCCCTCCAACACCTCCCCGAAATTGACGGCGTTTCTTTCACCAACTTCCTTTATCGCGCCTACAAAGAAATGAAAGGGGAAGACATCACGCTCTTGGAATTCAACACCTTCGTCAAAGAAGAAGCCTCAAAGTATGGGCTGGAACCGAGCTTCCTCAAACGCAGCGTGAATGCCGGCCTTTCCGGCGGAGAAAAAAAACAGAGCGAAGCTTTTCAGCTGGCGTTCTTTGAGCCGTCGTTTGCCTTCTTGGACGAAATAGATTCGGGCGTAGACATAGATGCCGTAGAAAAGATTTTCAGCGTGATCCGCGCCCTCAGAGAGAAAGGAACGAGTTTCCTTCTCATTACTCACTACGGAAAAATACTGGAAAAAATTACTCCCGATTACGTCCACATCATGAAAGACGGAAAAATTATCAAAAGCGGCGGCCCGGAACTGGCGGACGAAATCTCCGAAAGGGGTTTTAAAAACGACTAGCATGCCAACAGAAAAAAACATTTTGGAATCCCTCCGCAACGTCAAAGACCCCGAAATCAATCTTGATATCGTGGAACTCGGCCTTATCCGAAAAATCACCCCCGACGAAGAAGGCGTGGAAATTCTCATGACGCTCACTTCCCCATTCTGTCCGTTCGCGGATACCCTCATCGGACAAGTGGAAAAAGAAGTCGGGAAACTGGACGGCGCAGGACTCGTACGAGTGGAAATAACGTTTGACCCGCCATGGGAACCGACTCCCGAACTGAAAGAAAAACTTGGGCTGTAACGGAAAGATTTATGATTTAGGATTTATGAATTAAGAAAAAAACTCGCTACGGCATGTGCCATAGCGAGTTTGTGTTATGCAATCCTATACATCAAAGAACCCATGTTCATCGTCGTTGTAATCAGGCTCATCAAAATCAAATTCCTCGTCGCCACAAGGGGAGAAAAGGAGGACTTCGTATTCGTATTCGCGTCTGAGTTCTTGGTCTTCTTGATAAACATTGCGATTTTCAACCCAACTCCAACCGTCCCAATGGCAGTCAGTGTCCAAATCGTCCCATGGGTCATACCCAATGTCTTCTTTTTCCAAAAGATAGATCTGCTCCTGTATCCATGCTTCGTCCGTATCCTCCGCCGACCACAGCAGGGCGATTTCCCCGTCAACGATAACATAGTCCGCTTCATTAGGCAGAAGCGTTGCTTTTTTACCCTGTAAAGCCATGATATCACCTCTTTTTGTGTTGTTGTAAAAACCAAACCAAAGTATAGTTTATCACAATTTAACCATAATGTCAATGTTTTTGCGTTTCCGATACATAGCGTTTCCTTTTCATGAAAAAGAATATGTGGTATAGTAAGAGTGTAATAAAAAACTCATTTTTTATGGCGAAAAATCCTCAAGATTCAATAGCAAATTCAAACGTCGGGACAAGAGACCTCTACCGATATTCAAAAGAACTGAATACCAGCTACATTGATGTTGAAATAGATTTTTATCGCGAACTCTACAACGAATGGGATTTCTCTCCCATCACCAACCGCGACCTGGACGAAGAACTTTTTGAATTTCTTGAGTCATGCGTGGCGGAAATAAATCGCCGGCACAAAGTGTCCGTTGTTTTCCATATTCCCGAAAGTCTCAAAGACCATGAGAAAGAGGAAAAAAGCATTCAGGGCTTTACCAACTACTTCAACTACGAGATCAGGAAACAAAACAACAAGATCCGAACGACCACCAAAAACGCGCTTATCTCCGGATTGTACGGTTTGATATTCCTCTTCGCCGGCACATGGTCGGTCAGGTTCGTAGACACGCACGAAAACTATGCATATCTCGCCTTTTTGACGGAAGGAATTCTCATCGGCGGCTGGGTACTCGTCTGGGAACTTGTCCATACCATTTTCTTTGAATCAAAAGATCTGTTCCATCAAAAATGGGTATTGGAACGCCTCCGCGATGCCAAGATAGAATTTGAATACACCGACAAACCGACATCCTACTAATCGCATACCAAAAAATCGCCCCATGCTTACCATGGGGCGATTTTTTTGATACAATAGGCATATTATTTAAGCATAAATCACTTTTATGACGATACAAGAACAAATTCGGGAAGAAATTAAAAAAGCGATGTTCGCCAAGGATCAGCTCCGACTGGAAACCATGCGCGGACTTCTCGCCGCTTTTACCAATGAATTGGTCGCCACCAAACGCACCCCGCAGGAACCTCTTCCCGATGAAGACGCGCTCAAAGTCATCAAACGCGCGTCAAACCAACGCAAAGATTCCATAGATCAATTTGAAAAAGGCGGACGAAAAGAACTCGCCGACAAAGAACGCGCGGAGCTCGCTATCATTGAAACGTTCCTCCCGAAGATGATAAGCAAAGACGAGATCCGAAAAATTGCCGAAGCCAAAAAAGCGGAGCTCGGCGCAACCGACAAATCCAAGATGGGCGTATTCATGGGCGCTGTCATGAAAGAACTCAAAGGCCGGGCCGACGGGGCCGAAGTAAAAGAAGTCGTGGAAAGCTTATTTGCCTAACCATTTACAAAAACTAACTTATATTGTAGTATAAAACCAAACGCAAATTGATTTTTGACACAATAAAGGAGAACTTTATGGAAAAATCATCATCATTAGACAAGGTTGTCGGAAAAGTTTCAGAGGAAGAAAAGAAAAAAATCTTTGATACATTTAAAACAAGATTTGAAACTACCGATATTCCAAAACTGAAAGAATTGGAAAGAGAGAAAACTCCGGAAGAACGGCAAATGCTCCGAGAAATAAACGAAGCGACAAACGCGATCCGAAGAAAATTCGGACTGGAAGATTTTGATATCCCCGAGGAGAACATACACGTTATTCCCAAAGAAAACTGGGCGACCGAAGGCGAAACGGCCGTGTCTCTTCCCGAACTGCAAACGATTCTGCTCCGCGAAAGAGAAAGGGGTATCCATTTTGCCGAGAGCGCTTTTCACGAAGCGATTCACTTCAAGTCATACAATGCCGTCCAAAAACTGACCGACTGCGACAAGGTTGTAAGTTACCGCCACGGTTTGAGGATATGGCCCCGTTCGCAAGAAAAAAGAAATTCCCTTCCGAGCGGCGACCCGTTGAGTTATTTTGCTGACTTGAACGAAGCGGTCACGGAAGAGCTCACCCGGCAATACATCATGATTCAAAAAGAGAATCCGCTCTACAAAAAAGATTTTGACGAAACAAAAGAAATAAAAGAAGAAGCGCTGAAAAAAGGAGAATACAAGCTTCTGCTGGATCAAGAAATCTTTTCTCTCTTCAAAGACCCGGGCGACGAAACGATACGATACGCAAAATTCGCCTATCCTGCCGAGCGTTTCTCCCTCTTTCAGATCCGAAACGACCTTTTCCAAAAAAATCGCGACCTCTTCAAGAGTTCGGAAGAAGTCCTTGATGTCTTCGCCCGAGCGATGTTTACCGGAAACATGATGGAACTCGCGCACCTCATGGAAAAAACCTTCGGCAAAGGAACCATGCGCGCCGTCGGAACGCCATAAATTATCGCCTCACTCAAAAAATACCGCGTCCTGTAAAAATACAGGCGCGGTTTTTTCAAAAATAATTCCTTTACAAAACCAAACTTGCGTTATAGTCTGAAAACAGAGTTACCTTGATTTTCATGCAAACCCGCCTCCGCCCTGAGATTACCGAAGGGCTGCGGCGGACAAAAAAGGAGGTTCCACATGAATGCCCCGCTGTTTTTTTCTCTCCTCTCCGGAGTTTTTATCCTGCTCGGATACTTCGTCTACAACCGCGGGATATTCCTCGGAACATGCCGTCCCAATGCCGTTTCTTGGGGAGTCTGGACAATGACTTCGGTCATCAATTTAACGAGCTATTTCGTCATAACCGACGATGTTCTCAAGGTCGGCATGTCCGCGGTTTCCACCCTCGCCTGTCTTCTCACTTTTATTTTCCTGCTCGGAAAGAGAAATTGCGCGCCATTATCCTTTGTTGAGAAAATTACGCTCGGTATCGGCATTATCTCCGCTCTGGCCTGGTGGCAATTCCATTCCGCCGTATCGGGAAACCTCATACTCCAATCCGCGATTATTGCCGGTTTTATTTCCACCTATCAGAGCATTTGGAAAAACCCGCAAAGAGAAAGTCTTGTCGCATGGGCATTTTTCACCCTCGCGTACGCTTCTCTCGCAACTACCGTCGTTCTTTGCGGCAATGGAAGTTTGCCGGAACTCGCCTATCCTTTCTTGGGGCTGGCCCTGCATTTCGCTTCGGCTTTTCTTATCGTAGTAAGAAGAAGATTCGTAAGACTTGACATAATACAGCAAATAATGTAGTATTACTTCAGGTTCATCACAGAACCCTCCCAGAAACGAACCAACAGAAGGTTAGAGTATGAAAGGCAGAGACAAACAAGGCCGAGAGAAAGGCAAAAAACCGCTTCTGACGCCGGAAGAAAAACGCCGTCAAAAACGCGAACGCAAACACGAAAAACAAAAAACGACCGGCGAACGCGTAAAAGAACAACTTGCTCACTAGAGCGTCAATCCAAAGGGCCCCTCGCGGGCCCTTTTTCTATGGACGGATAACCGAGGGATCTTCCACCGAGTACTTCCCTATCTGAATGCGCCGCAGACTCGAAAGCATGGCGGGAACCCCGAGCCGATTTCCGAATTCTTCCGCAAGCGTGCGAATGTACGAACCGCTCGTCACCTCCATTTTCACCTTGATAACAAGATTGCCTCCATCGCCGGTTCGTGGTTGTACCCCGAACCGAAACGTTTCGTCCGTCCGTTCAATCCCCAAAAGTTCCGCCGAAATCACCTCCATCTCTTTTATCGGCGGAGCGATATTCGTTTCTTTTTCCGTCAGGACGCCCCCCTTTTCTTTTTTCCGCGCGATAGAGTACAGCGTTTTCCCTCCGACCTTTATCGCCGAATACATCGGCACGGCCAGCATGTGTTTTCCGGCAAAACCCGCGACGACTGACCGTATCATTTCATCCGTGATATGCTCCGTATTTTTTTCTTCCAAAATTTTTCCTTCCAAATCTCCCGTCTCCGATTTCTTCCCGAGCAAAATATCCGCAACATATATTTTCGGCAGTTTCAAAAATTCCGCCATTTTTTTCGTCCCGTCATTCACTCCGATAATCATCAGTCCCGAAGCCAAAGGATCAAGCGTCCCCGCATGTCCCATTTTCCACACCCCAAGTTTTTTCCGCAAAAGCCGAATGACGTCAAAGGAAGTAATCCCTTTGGGTTTATCTACCAGCAAAATATTTGAAAGGAGGCTCATAGAGTTATCCGTTCCAATCATTTTTTGAAATCCCCGCTTGCCGCAAAATTTCCGCGAGAAGATCTTTTGAAATATCTCCGGCATGAGGATTGGGGATGCGCACCTTCAAAGAGTCTTTTATCATAAACAAATGACGGCCACCAGAATAAGGGCCGTCAAATCCAAGCTCTCGAAACCTCTCGGATAATTTTTTCCAAGAAACATTCTTAAGCATATTTCAGCAACGATGACTTTTCAGAAGGAAAAGAGAGACCGGAAACATTCTCCCCCGCTCTAATTTTCAGTAAAACCCACTCTTCCAGAACTTCTTTTAATTCCCCTCGACAAGATTCCAGTGTTTTTGCGTTTGACCACACTCCGCGAATTCCTGATATTTCACCAAAATAGCTTCCATCGGGAAGTATTTTGTATTGCGCTTTCTTGAGTTGTTTTTCTATAAATTCGCTTAACATGAGTGTTATGATAACACAATTATACTAAACAGTAAAGTTCCCGATAGAATACAAATCCTCCTCTTCCTCTTCTTCCTTTCTCAATTCTTCCGGAGATTTATCATTCATGGCGAGCTTTTCTTCTTCGGCAGATTCCTCAGCCGTTTTCAGAGCAAGCGCTTCGGCTTTAGCGAGTTCTTTATCATCTCTTTCTTTCTGCAGATCGGAGACCGCTTCTTCAACCGTTACCTGAACATGAACGATCGGTTCTTTCGGCGGCGCATTTTTTTGGTTCTCAATGAATTTATCCATGAGTTCCGTTCCGCTTCTCGCTTTCGCCTGCTGCATCAATTCCAAAATTCCGCGAAGGTCATCGTTGGAAAAGAAATCAATGACCATTTTTCCGCCGTCATCTTTCTTTTCAATCCGCACGCGCGTACCGAGACGCTCGGTAAATTTCGTTTCCAAGTCGGCGATTTCCGGATCCTGAAAAAGCGATTTTTTGCGGACGCGATCGTAAGCGATGCGGCGGGCGATTCCCTCCGTCTCGCGCACGGTCAATTTTTTGTAGAGTATTTCTTTGAACAAAACGAGTTGTTCTTCCGGCCGGTCGGCAAGCATAAGTATCGGACGGGAATGTCCTTCCGAAATTTTTCCGACAGCGATCGCGTCCAAAATATCTTGCGGCAAAGCGAGGAGCCTGATGGTATTGGAAACATATTCGCGGCTTCTGCCAACCCGTTTTCCGATATCCGTGTGTTTCAATCCGAACTCGCTCGCCAACTGCCCGAACGCGCGAGCCCGATCAACCGGGTTCAAGTCTTCTCTCTGAAGATTTTCAATGATGGCCAATTCCAATTTGACGCGGTTGTCGTCCTCTCCCGTTCGTATCACGGTCGGTACTTGTTTTACTCCCGCAAGCTTTGAAGCGCGCAGACGGCGTTCTCCGGAAATGAGTTCGTATTCAACCCCCATCCCCCCGTCTTCCTTTTCAAATTCCTTGCGAGTCACCACAAGCGGCTGAAGCACCCCGTACTGCCGTATGGAATCAGCCAGTTCGCGCAATCGCGACTCGTCAAATTCCCTTCTCGGCTGGTAAGGATTCGGCTTTATTTTCTCCACCTCAATCCAGAAAATAGAATCATAGATCTTCGGCTTCGCCTCGTCGTTGGTATCTTGTGTCATGTCTCTATCTTATCACGAGAAAGCCCCCTCCGCAAAATGGGGATAGTTTATGAAACGATTGATTTTTTCACAAAAACGCGATATTATCTATCCATAAGCCGGAGTGATGAAATTGGTAACCATGCACGACTCAAAATCGTGTGCCGTAAGGCTTGGGAGTTCAAGTCTCCCCTCCGGCACAAGAAAACACACCCTTTGGGTGTTTTTTTGTACCGGAGAGCAAAGACAACTGCTTGTCTTTGCGCGGGAGACTTGAAAACCGGAGCCATACCCTCGCAAGGGTAGGCGAGGCCGGGTCGGGAAAAATTTTTTCGTAAAAAATTTATTCCTGACCAAGTCTCCCCTCCGGCACAAGAAAAAATCGCCCGATTGCGGGCGATTTTTTAAATCTTTATTTCGTAACGAAAACTTGCGATGCCGCCTTTCCGTTTTCCGTAACCAAAACATCGGCCTTCGTACTGAACTGATGATCGCCGTTATCAACATAGAGTACCGCGTAGTAGGTTTTTCCGGCCTGCGTATTTCGGAGAAGTTCTACCGCGACATCTTTGTTCGTTCCGGTCGGGAACCACGCCGCTCCGAGGATCCTTCCGAATTCTCCATCCACATCTTCTCGTATCGCCACCCAGCTGTCTTTCAGCAGCTTTACTTTAGAGAGCGCAACGCTATTTCCCGCCGCCTGCCCAGAGACCGAGATGAAATTTCCTTCTACCGCCGCAGCAACCGGAGTTTCCTTTTTAGGAACAACTTTAACGGGAACGGGAACTTCTTTCTTCACAGCAACGATCTTCTTCGCAGGAGCGGGAGTTTCTGTTTTAACCGCAACGACTTTCTTCGCCGGCGTCGGTGTTTTTTCCACGGCTTTCTTTTCTGGCACCGCCGATGTCACCGCGGCCGCCAAAGTCGTCGTAGCAACTTTATTACTCTTCACGGCAACTTCCGTGGCTCCGCGTCTCGTCCACATGCGTCCGGCGCTAAACCCAAAAAGGAGTCCGGCAATAACCGTAACGATAAGCATATTGCGCTGTTGGTTCTGATCTTCCGAAACAACTTCTGTTTTTTCATTTTTCATGAGTTTGTGTAAAATTTTAGCCAGTAGTGTTCCCATTTTCGTAAAATTCGCCTTAAAAGTCAACTTTGACGAAACCCCTTATCGCTTATATACTCCAAA
>CALREZ010000005.1:41950-52559 GCA_943356445.1 Candidatus Nomurabacteria bacterium | reverse complement strand
ATTATGAAGAAAGCAATTCACCCAGCATATTATCCGGAGTCAAAAGCGAAATGCGTATGCGGCGCTGTTTTTACGGTTGGTTCCACTCAAAAAGAGCTTAATCTTGAAATCTGCAGCCAATGCCACCCGTTCTTTACCGGTAACGCCAAGATGATGGACACCGCCGGACGCGTTGAAAAATTCAAAGCGCGAAAAGCCGCTGCCGCTCCGAAGAAAGGAAAGTAGCATCTCTCCCGAAAAACGCCAGCTTCGTGTGGCGTTTTTTCTGTGCCAGGGTATAATTATTTAACATTACCATTATGACTTTAGAAGATTTTAAAAAGAACCATAAGACGCGATTTTTAGCCGAGGAATACGAACGGCTTTTGAACGAGGAAAAAGAAACCTTGGAGATGGCGGAGGGGAACGAAGAAATGAAAGTTTTGGCGGAAGAAGAATTGAGAGAAATACAGAAAAGAAAAAAAGAAAGCTGGGAACAGATGGAAAACATTCTCGCTCCAAAAGAAGATGAAACCAACGGGCCATCAGATCTGACGATGGAAATCCGCGCCGGCGCCGGAGGAGAAGAGGCGGCGCTTTTTGCGGCGGATCTCGCGGTGATGTATCAAGGGTACGCGATTTCCAAAGGCTGGTCATTTCGCAAAATAGACGAATCGGTTTCCGAACAGGGCGGATACAAAGAGGTCGTGTTTGAAATAAAAGGAGACGAGGTGTGGAAAGAACTGCGTTACGAAACGGGCGTTCATCGCGTGCAGAGAATTCCGGATACCGAAAAGAACGGACGCGTTCATACGAGTACCGCGTCGGTAGCCGTGATGCCGGTTTTTCAGAAGACCACGATAGAATTAAACCCCGCCGACATTGAAATGGAATACACTCATTCCGGGGGCGCGGGAGGACAGAACGTCAATAAGGTGGAAACTGCCGTGCGTTTATTCCACAAACCTTCGGGTATAGCGATACGCTGCCAAAGCGAACGAAGCCAGCTGCAGAACCGAGAAAAAGCGATGCTCCTTTTGGCGTCAAAATTGCAGGCGCTTAAAGACGAAGAAGAAAGCTCAAAATATGCCGCCGATCGTAAAAGCCAGATCGGTACGGGAGACCGCTCTGAAAAAATTCGCACGTACAATATCCTGCAAGACCGCGTTACCGATCATCGCATCAAGCAGTCGTGGCATAATCTGGAGAAAATAATGGCGGGGAATATCGGCCCGATAATAGAGGCGAGCGAGAATGGGGTGACCGGCGGAGAAGAGGCGAGTGAAGACGATGAATAGTTTTGAGGTTAAACCTCCAAACAAATTGGCAAATATATGTTGTAATAACCCCCGGCTCTTGCGAGTCGGGGGTTGCGATTTATCTAAAATATTTTATATTTTTTGAAAAATCATAAGGTTCTACTTTTTCCGAATAATCGGTACTGTTCTAAATGCGAGCTGTCGAAAAAAGTTCAGGAGGGTAATAAACGGATTCAAAATTTTTAGGATATTATATTTTGATCGACGCGGGGGTTCTACTAGCTCATAGGTATCATTCGGGCCATCTAATAGCATAACTTTCTCCTTTTTTTATGGAACATAAACTACTTGCGATAAGGTCTTGGTGGAGGAGGCGGAGGTTTCGGTCTGTATTTTGGCGGTGGCGGATTGTTTCTTTTTGTCGGGATTCCAATAAGTAACAGGAAGAACCTTATAAAAAGCGTGGCAACCTCGCTTATAAATGATTTCATCTTTACCTCGCAAAGAACGTTTTTTCTTTCTCTAGAGTAGATTAAATTAACTGTTTTGTCAATAACAAAAAGACCGAAATTTGACAAATCCCCATGGTCAAGCGGAAAGTGTGAAAATGTTGCATAATTATAACTTATTTGCTAGGATAGAAATCACTGATACATAATAAATTAACCAGTAATAATAGATAATCAAAAAGATATGGATACGAATCTAGACGAGATGTTTAAGGCGGGAGTTCACTTCGGTTATTCCCGATCAAGCCGACACCCTTCAATGAAGCCGGTTATTTACGGTACGAAGAATCGCGTTGAAATTATCAACCTTGAGAAGACGGAAGAATACCTCAACAAAGTAAAAGAACTTTTGAAAGGACTTTCCTTGGGAGGAAAAACCATTCTTTTTGTCGGTACGAAAAGCGAAGCTCGCGATGCGGTCAAGAATGCCGCCGACATGCTCAACATGCCGTACGTTATTGAACGATGGGTCGGAGGAATTTTCACCAACTTCTCGGAAATCAAGAAACGCATTGCTCGCATGAAAGATTTGATTGACAAGAAAGCGAAAGGCGAATTGGACGTGTATACCAAAAAAGAACGCCTTATTCTCCAATGGGAACAAGAAAGACTTGAAAAACTTTTCGGAGGACTTGCCGACATGACAGAGAAGCCGGCCATCATGTTTGTCGTAGACCCGAAGAAAGAAAAGATTGCTGTTGCTGAAGCTCGCAAAATGGGAGTCCCCGTTATCGCTCTCATGAACACCGACTGTGAATTCAAAGATGCCGATTATCCGATTCCCGGAAACGACGCTTCCATGACCAGCATCAAATATATTCTTGACCAGCTTGTGTCCGCGTACAGAAACAAGTAAAATAGACATAAAGTAAAAAGAAAAAAGTAAAAAGAAAAAAGCCGACGGCGTAATCACTTTTTACTTTTTTCTTTCAACTTTTTTCTTTAATAATAAACTCATTCATTACCATGGTAACAATGGAACAGATCAAGGAACTGCGCGACGCCACCGGCGTATCGGTTATGCAGTGCCAAAAAGCTCTTACCGAGGCGGGAGGAGATATGAATAAAGCGCTCTTGCTTTTGAGAAAAATCAGCGGAGACGTTGCCGCAAAAAAAGCCGAAAGAACTCTCGGAGCGGGAACCGTTGCTTGCTATGTCCACAATAATCATGGAGTCGGAGCGATGGTCATTCTCTCCTGCGAGACCGACTTTGTTTCCAAGAACGAAGATTTCCAGGCCATTGCTTACAATATCGCCATGCATGTTGCCGCAACAAACCCTCCGTACCTCAAAAGAGAAGACATCCCGGCGGAAGAAATGGCTCTCGTTATGGACACTTTGAAAGAAGAAGTGCCGAAAGATAAACCGGAAGCGATTCAGAATAAAATCTTGGAAGGAAAGGTGAATGATTATTTGAAGACAAAAGTCCTTCTTGAACAGCCTTTCATTAAAGATGAAACCCAGACTATCTCTGACTTGGTGAAAGGAGCCGTGCAGAAATTCGGCGAAAGAACTGAAGTTGCAAAATTCGTTCGTTTCTCGGTAGCGCGATAGAGCGCGCTTAAGTGTCGTTAGTGTACTTAACACAAAACATGTATCTTTTATTTTCAATATTTTTTCTCTCCCTTTTGGCGGCTTTTGTCATGATAGGACTTCGTCTGCGGGAATTGGAAAGCGGAAAAATACCGTTCCCTGATGCGATTAATTTTTCGCGCTGGTTTCAGATGTTCTCCGAATGGGAAAAAAGAATATGGGATACGAGCCGCAATTACAGCATGCACTTTCTTTCTCTCTTTTTACGGCTTGCGATCATTGCGATAGACAAAGTAAGGAAATCCATGAGACACGCCGTTTCCCGCATAGAGGAAGCGCTCGTCAAAAAAAATGCCGTAAAAGATATGCAGGGCACTTCGTCGGTCTTTCTCAAAGATATCTCGGAACACAAAAAGAAAATGCAGGCGCAGATAAAAGAAAAGGAATTGTAACCGTGTGCCTGCACTGCGAAGCTTCTAGCGAAGCAGTGCCACCTTAGCTCAGCCGGTAGAGCAACGGTTTTGTAAACCGTAGGTCCTCGGTTCAAATCCGAGAGGTGGCTCCAAAAAAGATCTCCTTTACGGGGGATTTTTTGTTATAATTATCGTATGAAAAAAATAATTCTCGCTTCTGGGTCTGAACGGAGAAAAGCGTTGCTAAAAAAGGCTGGGGTGGATTTTGATGTGGTTGTCTCTGAGTATGAGGAAGACATGAATCTGCGGCTTCCTCCTCGCGAGCTGGCGATGTTTTTATCAAAAGGGAAAGCGGAAGCGGTGGCGGAAAAATATGCTGACGCGATAATTGTTTCTGCGGATACTTTTGTCGTTTGCGATGATTATCTTCTGGGAAAGCCTCACACCCCCGAAAGAGCCAAAGAAACGCTTCGGATGCTCAGCGGGCGGTCTCATTCGGTTATCACGGGTTTTACGGTCATGGAAAAAGGTGGGCTGTCAATTTCTCACGTTCAGGAAACCAAAGTTTGGATAAAAGAGCTGACTGATACAATGATAGACGACTATATCGCGACGGGAGAACCTCTTGATAAGGGAGGCTCATATGCCGCGCAGGGTTTGGGTGCCGCTTTGGTGGAAAGAATAGAGGGGGATATAGAAAATGTCGTCGGTTTACCAACCAAACAGGTACTTGAGACACTCAAGGAATTCGGCTTTTAAAGAGGGCAATCGGGTCAAAGAGGAGGAAATGACCCGATTCTTTGGATAATCCAAACGTTTTGGTTCGGGGTACAACCCCGAACCGGCGATGGAGTTTGTTGAGCCGAATTTGTAAGTTCCGGCCTTTATTTTTTCCGAAATTTTTGGCATAATAAGTGAATGGAAAAAACAACAGAAACTCCGCCAGCTGGCGGAGAAAAAGGGCATATTCACCTTATGTCCCAGATGATCACGGAGATCGGGCGCATCTTTTCCAAGCTCGGTTTTGAGGTCATTGACGGTCCCGAGATGGAGACCGAATTCTATAACTTTGATGCCCTGAATATCCCCGCAGACCATCCGGCCCGCGATATGTGGGATACTTTCTGGCTGAAGCCGAAAAACGCGGGAAAGCTCTTGAGGACGCACACCTCGTCCGTTCAGGTGCGGTACATGGAGACGCACAAACCGCCTTTCGCCGTTATTGCGCCCGGAAAGGTTTTTCGCTATGAAGCGACCGACGCTACGCACGAAACGCAGTTTTTTCAGGCCGAGGGTCTGATGATCGGCAAAGATATTTCTCTTGCCAATATGAAATGGGTGCTTTCCAAATTCTTCATGAAATTTTTCGGCAAACAGATAGACATCCGCTTCCGCCCGAGTTTTTTTCCGTTCGTTGAACCGGGGGTGGAAATAGATATGTCGTGTTTCAAGTGCGAAGGGAAAGGCTGCAATATCTGCAAACAGACTGGCTGGATAGAGATCATGGGCGCGGGAATGGTGCATCCGAAAGTATTGGAAAGCGCGGGAATAAATCCCAACGAATGGCAAGGATTCGCCTTCGGTGTCGGCATAGAACGCCTCACGATGCTTCGTCACGGAATTGATGACGTGCGTTTGTTTTATTCGGGAGATCTGCGATTTGTGAATCAGTTTTAATAAAGGTTGCAATATAAAATTGGAGAGGTTTCAGAAAATGATTTCGCAGAGATAAAAAAACACCTCACACAATTGCTTGCATAAGGAGTTTTTTCTTTTTACCCCTTGCGGGGAGGGCCGAAGCCATTTGTAAATATTAGATGCGTATACAATAGAAAAGTCAAGAAAATAAAAACATGAAAATATCACACGCTTGGTTGCAAGAATACTTCAAAAAACCGCTTCCGGATCCGGAGAAGCTGGCTGATTTGATTACGTTCCATACTTTTGAAGTGGAAGGAATTGAGAAATCCGAAAATGGCCCGGTCATTGATATTTCCGTGCTGCCGAATCGGTCGCATGATTGTTTGTCGTACGAAGGCATGGCGCGAGAGATCGGGGTACTCCTCGGAAAGAGGGTCGTTCCGCACGCGCTCAAGAAATTCCCGAAAGGAAATACCCGTAAACTTTCCATAACGGTTGAAGAAGAAAAATTGTGTCCGCGATATACCGGGATGCTGGTGGAAAACATCCAAGTCGGCCCGTCTCCGGCAAGGATAAGAAAGCATTTGGAATCCATCGGGCAGCGTTCCATCAATAATGTCGTGGACATTATGAACTTCGTCATGTTTGAAACGGGCCAGCCTCTTCATGCTTTTGATGCGGACAAACTTGTTTCCGAAAGCAATTCGGCGCATATTACGGTACGCAAAGCGAAGGCGGGAGAAAAAATGATGACGCTGGATAATAAAGACGTGGAACTGAATGAAAATGTTTTGGTGATCGCGGACGATGAGAATGTGCTCGCTATTGCCGGTATTAAAGGAGGAAAGAAAGCGGAAGTTACCGGCGATACGAAAAACATCGTCATAGAATCGGCGAATTTTTCCGGATCAAATATCCGCAAAACTTCTAAAGAGATCGGCATACGAACCGACGCGTCTATACGGTTTGAACACGGGATTACGCCTGAAAAAACAAAAGACGCGATACTCTATGTCGCTTCTCTGCTTGGCGAATTCGCGGCAGGTCCCGGTTTTGTTGCGGGGAAAATAAAAGATGCTTATCCGCGGCCGATGTCTCCTTGGAAAGTGGGCGTTTCTCTGACAGAAATAAACAGAGTTCTCGGAACGGCATTCATTGAGACGAAGGTCGTCAACATTCTAAAGAAGTTTCATTTTGAATTCGTTTCCGTTATTCCTCATGAAGAAGTTGTTAGGCTTGCGCCCTCTTTTATTGGAATTCCGTATGTTCGCGGGGCGAGCGTTTCTTTTGATGCTCCGAAGGCTTTTGATTGCTCTTCTTTTGTTTCGTATCTTTACGCTCAGGCGGGAATTTCTTTGCCTCGCATTTCGGTTGATATATACGCTTTCTCTCAAAAAATATCACAAGACGAGTTATTGCCGGGGGATATCGTTTTTTCTAACACCGGAGAGGGAAATATCCATTACGAAACGATTCAGTTTATGAAAGGAACGAAAGTTACCGCCGGAGTTGACCACTGCGGAATATATCTCGGGGAGGGGAAGATTATTCACTGTACCGAAAGCAAAGGCGGGGTGGTCGTTGAAGAATTGAGAACAAGCGAAAAATTCAAAAATGTTGTCGGTTGCGGACGCGTCGCTGTTTTGGGAGAATCGCGTTTTGTGGTAACCGCCCCCTCAGAACGCCTTGATCTGCGAATCAAAGAGGATTTGATAGAAGAAATCGGCAGAATCTACGGATACGAAAAAGTGGTCGCGTCCAAACCGGTCATGGAAGGATTTGCTCCGATCGTGAATAAAAATTTCTATTATACCGATACCATACGGGCTATTCTTTCAGGTCTCGGTTTTTCGGAAATCTCCACTTATGCCTTTACGGAAACGGGAGAAGTTGAGGTGGAAAATCCCATCGCGAGCGATAAAAAATTCTTGCGAACGACGCTTGCCGGAAATATGGAAAAATCGCTGGAGCTCAATATTCGGAACCTGCCGATTCTCGCTCTTGATGTCGTTAAATTATTTGAAATAGGAAAAGTGTTTGAAAAGGGAAGAGAATATATTTCTCTCTGCTTGGGCGTAACGGTTCCTCCGAATATGAAGAAGAAATCGGCAACCGGCAAGGATATTTTATTCCACGCAGAAGAAAAACTTTCCGATGAACTCGGAGTAACACTCCTCGGTAAGACCGTCAGCGAATCCGTGATTGTTTTTGATTTGGAATCGGTCATTCAAAAATTGAAAGAACCCGCGGAATATGCCTTTCCGGAAGACGGAGGAAAAGAAATACGGTATCGCAAAATTTCTTCTTACCCGTTCGCGCTTCGCGACATTGCCGTTTTTGTTCCTTCGGAAATTTCCGCTTCGGAAATTTTAGAAATAATTAAAAATATAGGAGGGGAACTTCTTGTCCGAGAAAAACTCTTTGATGTTTTTGAAAAGACCTTTGAAGACGGTACGAAAAAAACATCGTACGCTTTCCGACTCGTTTTTCAGTCGCAGGAAAAGACGCTTTCCGATGAAGAAGTGAACCTTATCATGGATGGAGTTACTCGTACCCTGAACGAGAAGGACGGATGGAAAGTGAGATAGAAATATATGCGTCTTGACGTCCCTTATGTCTCTCAATACTTGGACATCGCCGATCCCTATTGGAAGGATCGGTCTTGTTCGGTAGCATGTCTTCGCATGGCGCTTTCAATGAAGGAGGGTGCTCCGTCGCTTGATTCTCTTGTCTTGGAGGGCAAAAATACATACGGCTATGATCCAAGCCGCGGGTGGACGCACAAAGCTATCGTGTCGCTTTTTTCGGATCACGGCGTTCTTGCGGAAAGCCGAGAATTCAAAAAAGAAGGGGAGTTTGAAAAAGGCGTGGAGGAAATAATAGCCTCTCTTGACCAAGGTAAACCGGTTTTAATTTCCGCCGTAAAAAATTTTCAGGAGGAAAAGAAATTTCACACCGTACTCTTCGTCGGATACGAGAAAGACGAGAAGGGAAAAATATCCGGGTTCTATTATCACGACCCGGCTTTTGACGACCGAGAAAAAGGACAAAACCTTTTTGTCTCTTTTGAAATCTTCAAAAAGTATTGGCGCCGAATGGCCATTTTTCTTTTCGTTGAAAAGAGCGGAACGTGAGAGAAAAATAATGCATAATTCCTGAAAAAACCTTCAAAAATCGTCCTTTTTGGGCGGTTTTTTCGCAAAGCAAAAGCTTTCATTCGCTTGGTTTTTTTGGTATAATGAAGTCATACGAAAAACACTTAACATAGGGCTTAAATACGGGCGACCGTAATCATTCACATGTCAAAAAAAGAAGACGAAAACAAAGCATCTGCGGCGTATAGCGCGAAGGACATTTCCGTTTTGGAAGGGCTTGAACCGGTGCGCCGACGCCCGGGAATGTATATCGGGTCAACTGGTGTGGAAGGACTTCACCATCTCATTTGGGAAATCTTTGATAACTCTCGCGATGAAGCGATGGGGAATTTTGCGAACGATATTGAAGTCGTACTTTTGCCGAATGACCGCATTCGCGTTGCCGACAACGGCCGCGGCATTCCGGTTGACATTCACCCCAAGACAAAAGTTTCCGCTTTGGAAACCATCATTACCACGCTTCATGCCGGCGGTAAATTCGGCGATGGAGGATATCAGGTTTCCGGAGGCTTGCACGGCGTCGGTTCTTCGGTCGTGAACGCGCTTTCCCGATTCATGTATGTTATCGTTCACAAGGAAGGTGGAATCCATTTTCAGCAGTATGCGCAAGGAAAAGCGAAAGCGCCGGTGAAGAAGATTGGCAAAACAGACCTGCATGGAACCATCGTTGCTTTTGAACCCGATCCGGAAATTTTCAGCGAAATCAAATTCAATCTGGCTCAGGTCGTCTCTCATCTTCGGCAGCAGGCGTACCTGATCCGCGGTCTTCGCGTCAGTATTTTGGATGCGCGCGAATGCAAAGAAAAAATTGACGATCAAAGCGTTTTCTACATCCGAGAACTCGGTCTTGAAATTCCGTCCTCTACTTTCTACTTTGAAGGTGGATTGGTTTCTCTCGTCCGATTCTACAACGAAATCCAAAAACCGGTTCACAAAAATATATTCTACTGCGATAAGTCGGTTGATAACGTCGGCGTTGAAATCGCGCTCCAGTATGTTGATGACATCTCTTCCCGCGAAATGGCGTTTGCCAACAATACGTTCAATCCCGAAGGAGGAATGCATGTGACCGGTTTCCGCACGGCGCTTACTCGCGCGCTGAATGATTACGCGAAAAAGAACAACCTCGTGAAAGAAGGAGACGACGCCTTTACCGGAGATGACGTTCGCGAAGGACTCACAGTAGCCATTTCGGTAAAACTCCGAGAGATTCAATTTGAAGGACAGACGAAATCAAAACTTGGTTCCGTAGAAGCCCGCGGCGCAGTTGATAAAGTTTTTTCCGAGACGTTCGGCATGTTCTTGGAAGAGCACCCTGATGATGGACGCGCGATGGTGAATAAGGTGATTATCGCTCTTCGCGCAAGAAAGGCGGCGAAAGCGGCAAAGGATAGCGTCTTGCGTAAAGGCGCGTTGGAAGGGCTTACATTGCCTGGAAAGCTCGCTGACTGCCAGTCTCACAGCGCGGAAGAATCCGAGATCTTCATCGTAGAGGGAGATTCCGCAGGCGGTTCAAGCAAACAAGGACGCGACCGAAGAACGCAGGCGATATTGCCTCTCAAGGGTAAAATTTTAAATGTTGAACGCGCGCGTCTTGATAAGATGCTTGCTTCCAAAGAAGTGAAATCATTGGTCATTGCCATGGGGACGGCCATCGGCGACACGTTTGATATTACCAAACTCCGTTATCACAAAATTATTATTGCCACCGATGCCGACGTGGACGGCGCGCATATCACAACGCTTCTCTTAACGCTCTTCTACCGATATTTCAAACCGCTTATTGAAGGAGGATACATCTATATCGCCCAGCCGCCTTTGTATAAGATAAAGAGAGGGAAGGAGATTATGTACGCGTATTCCGATGAAGAAAAAATAAAGATTGTCGGAGAAGGCGCCGACATACAGGAAATAGAAGAACCCGCCTCATCGGAAGACTCCGGCGAAGCGACGGAAGAAGAAACGCCGGAAGCGGTGAAGAAAAATTCTTCCAAATTCTCCATTCAGCGCTACAAAGGTCTCGGAGAAATGAACCCGGAAGAACTTTGGGAGACAACCATGGATCCGGCAAGACGCGTCTTGAAACAAGTCCATATTGAAGACATGCAGGATGCCGATCG
>CALREZ010000005.1:0-41850 GCA_943356445.1 Candidatus Nomurabacteria bacterium | reverse complement strand
AATGCTACTGTTCAGGACAGGTTTTTACTTTGAACCTTGATACTTTTCACCTTAAGGAGGTGTAAAATGAACGTAAAATCAGTTGGATATGTAACGCATGAAATTGCGATGATGGGCCTCGGCCCGAATGGAGTTGAATTGCCGCAAATATATACGTACAGCGGAGGATTGGGAACACTCGCGGGAGCGATTGCTCGCTCTGCGCGAAAACTTAATGTTCCTCTGACGGTCTTTTCTATTCTTGCTCGGTACGGATATTACGACCAAAGCATTTATGAAAAAGATGGAACGCAACATATGGGGGTAAATTTTATACGCCGCGAGTATTCCGATATTCTGGAAGACACCGGCGCTGTTGTCCCTGTTGATATTTGCGGAGAAAAAAACTTCGTAAAAGCTTGGAAAATTCCCGGCAAAGCGTACGGCACGGTTGACGTCTATTTGTTGGATACGGATATTGAAATAAACGACGAACTTGGCCGTATGAATACCCGTTATTTGTATAGCGGCCCGACGTGCGTCGGAGGAAATTTTGAACGGCAGATCGCTCAGGATATTATTCTCGGCGTCGGCTCGGTAAAGATTGCGGAAAGACTCGGCCTCAAAATAGATTTATGGCACATGAACGAAAGTCATACGGCTCCTACCGGCTTATACCTTTTGGAAAAACAATTGCCGTCGCCCATCATGATGTATTCTTTGCCGAAAGACACGCGAAGCAAAATGATTGATACGGCGATTGCTCATGTAAAAGAGCATGCTCTGTATACCAACCATACTCCGGACCCGGCAGGCAATGCCCGCTACGGTCTTGATATGTTTGCAAAAATGTATCGCGGATTACCGTATGACGTTCTTGCAAAACTCGGCGACGACTTTCGTTCGCCTCCCGGATTCAATATGGGGGCGGCCAGTTTGCGTCTTTCAAAACGCGCGAATGCCGTGTCTAAAAAACATTTGGAAGTAACGCAGGCGATGTTTGCTTCCATTACCGATGGCGCTCCGATCGTTTCCATTACGAACGGAAGCCTGTTGCGCGATTTTTTCCAAGAGCCGATGTTCATCCACGCGCGTACCGGAAAAGAACTTGAACGCGCCAAAATTTATGGGAAGAAAATTCTCAATGAATATCTGCGCGGACAAGGAAAGGCGATTGATACGGAACTTCCCGTTGTCTTGTGGGCTCGCCGGTTTGCGCAGTATAAGCGTCCTGACTTGCTTTTGAAGTATTCTCGCGATTGGCTCAAAGAACGGCTGGGGAACAAACGATTTCAGTTTGTCATTGCCGGAAAACCTCATCCCGATGATCATGAGATGATTATCGCGTGGACGAACTTGCTGCGACTCAGCAAAGAGTATCCAAACCTGGTCATGGTACCGAACTACGATATGCATATCAGCAAGATCCTCAAGCTCGGCGCTGACGTGTGGCTCAATACTCCTCGTGTCGGAATGGAAGCCTGCGGTACTTCAGGGCAAAGCGCGGCCTCCAATGGAGCGATCAACATGTCTACCATTGACGGATGGATGTGCGAAGAAGACCCCAATGATTTCTTTTCGTTCGGTACGCAATTTCCGACATCAAATATGGATATGTATGACGCGAATGACGATAAAAACGGATTGACGGTCGTTATGGATCGGGCGCTTGATCTCTATTACGGTAATTCCGAAGAGTGGTACAAAATGGCTCTTCGCGGAAAGTTTGACGCTGAGAGAAAATGGAATGCGGAAAGGATGATGGAAGAATACAAAGAAAAAATGTATTCGTAAGTTTTAGTTACACGCAAAGGGCGGCTTTTTATAGCCGCCCTTTTTTTAAAGAAAAATCGTTCCGACGGCGTCGGAACGATTTAAATGCACAAAATGGTGAGTATCATGAGGTAAGTAATCAAGATGGTGTTCGTCATCGTGTGATAGGCAGTGGTCACCAAAACCGCTTCCTTCACCGCTTCCTTTTTTTCTACTGACGGCAAAAGTCGGAGATATGTTCGCCGATATTTGTGAGCAAAAAATAATCCGGGAATAATGAGAGTTACGGCGACTGCCAGCGATATGCCTGCCGCCAAGTGCATGAGTCCGAAATATACCGAATGCTGTATCATTTTTCCCCACGTATGGTATCCTTTTCGGAAAATTCTTTCTTCAAAGTTTGCCATAAAAGGAACGGCGAGGATGAGGGCAAAAAGAAATATCGGCGGCAGGACTCGGACGAAAACATATTGAGATTGCGTACCGGCTACGACCGGAGCGATAATAATGTTTCCTCCGTTCTTGAGGATAAGATTCAACCACCCGTAATGAAGATAGGGAACATTTTGATTCAGAAAGGTCGCCGTAATAATTACTATCACAATGAGAACAAGTACCTGCAGAAGCATCCCGAAGCGAAAACGCTTCCATATGCTCCAGATAAAGCTCAGATTTTCTTTGTTGCGATATAATTCGGAGAAGACCGTATATACCGCAAAGCCTGCAGCAAGAAGCTGAAAGACGATATAAACGGTGTTCATTTGGAACCTCCCAATTTCAAACAAGTAAAAACATACTTCAAATCTGTTTCTAATATACCACTTATAAAAAGTTTGTCAAGAAAAAAGCGCCCCAATAAGCGGGGCGCGATGTAGAGAGATGCTTACTCCCCGGTATATTTTTTCCAGATCGGATAAAAATCTTCGCGGAAAAGAGCCATGACGAACAGATCTGCTTTTATTCCATTTACCAGTTGATGTCTCCTTAAACACCCTTCCTCTTGGTATCCGGTTTTTTCAAGATACGCTTTGCTTCTCGGATTCGTGCTTAGTACGGTTGAACAAATTTTTTCAAGGCCGAGACTGTCAAAAACATGTTTTAAGAGAAGAAGTTTTGCTTCTGTTCCGTATCCTTTTCCCCAGTAATCTTTTTCTCCGATAAGAGCCCCGGTGGTTCCTCGGCGGTTGATCCAATCAATATCGCAAATTCCGAGATTGCCGATGTGGATATTTTTTTCTTTGGTTATAATGGCCAAGTTAATTCCTTCTTTTCCGTTATTTGCCGATTCTATCCATTTTTCTTCTTGAGAAAAAGAAAGCAGATTTTGGTTGGAGATAAATTGTCGTATTTCGGCATCATTTATCCAGCGACAGCATCTGCTCGCGTCGCTTTTTTCAAGAGGACGCAAATAGACTTTTTCCAGTTTTGGGTGCGCTAATGATATGATTATTTCACTCATGATACTTCTCCTTTTTTGGGTTTATTTTAAAAGAACAACGTCGTACCGAATATAAAACCCCATGGCTTGTATTCAGCCATGGGGTTTCAAAAGAGGAAAACTCGGTTTATGAGTTCGCATTAAAATGCCATGGTTGAATATAAACGCCGGTTTCGTGAACGGCAAAAAGTACGGGGGAGATTTTTCCCGTATTGGCGCGGATATTCATAATTTGGCATTTCTTTACCATGAATATATAGTAGCTTACATTGTCTCGCGTGTCAAATTGTTTAAAAAAACGCCCGGCTGTTTCCAGTCGGGCGGGGTTCCTTTTTTATCATTTTTTCAGTCCTCCTTCTTGGAGAATTTTTATGGCGGCGGCAAGCTGTTCGTCGCCGGTGCAGGATTCGTTGGTTCCTTCTTTTACGTACACATCGGGGGATATGCCGACCTTATGAATAGCGGTTTTGTTCGGCGTGAACGTATACGCTATCGTTAAAATAAGTTGAGACTTATCTTTGAGGAATAAAGTCGTTTGCATGACTCCTTTTCCGTAGGTAGTCGTTCCCACAATTGTTGCTCGGCCAAAATCTTTCATGGCTCCGGAAAACAATTCTGACGCCGAAGCGGAATCGCCGTTGATCAGAACAACAATATGTTTTCCCGGAATGATATCCTTGCTTCCTTGAGGTATCTGCCACGCAATGTATTTTCCGTCCTGATTTTTTTCATACAACGCGTCGCCTTTTTCCACAAAGAGGCTGACGAATTTTACGGACTGCATAACGCTCCCGCCCGGATTGTCGCGAAGATCTATAATGAGCCCACTGATATCGCTATGGCCCGCTGTGGCTTGCGCGAGAGAAGACCGTACTCTTTCTGCCGGGTTTCCCATAAAGTCTGACACTTGAACATACGCATAGCGTCCGTCAATGAGTTTAATTTTTCCGGAAGTCGTATCGCGGATATCTTCTCTTCGGAGAGAGATCGTTCGCGGTTTTTCCGAACATCCTTGTTTTATGATAAGTTTGACCGATGTTCCGGCTTTGCCGCGTATAAGCGCAGTTGATTCTTTTTGCGTTTTGTTGGCGACAGATATTCCGTTTATTCGAGTGATCTTATCCCCTCGTTTGATTCCCGCCCGGCTGGCTGGCGCGCCTTCTATTGCCCGGCGAACGATGAGATCGGAAGGGAAGTTTTCGTTTTTATCGGTAGCTAGTCCGACACCGGAATAGCGTGAAAAGTGAGGATCAACACCTCCTAAGGGAATATATCTTGAATAGGGGTCACTCGCGCTTATTTCTTTGACGACTCCTTGAATAAACATTTCCGTGAGTTTGGCATCGGGTATCCGTTTGCTTCCGCGATTTTGTATTGTATTATACGCATCGCATAATTTTTGAGTATGCGGCGCGCAAACAAAAGGCGCGGGATGAATATCTTTTATCGGTACCTCGCCAAGTTCTTTGGCGATGCCGTTTATAAACATCATCGTCAGTTCTTCGTCGGGGATCCGCGTGATATATCTGTTTTGAATCGTACCGTACGCTCCGCATAATTTTTGCAGAGAATCCGGACATGCGTAGGATATGTCGTTCGGATTGGATAAAAGAATTTTTGCCGAAGTCGCTTGAACCATCGGAAATGCATACGGAGAATTTTCCGTGTCTGTTTTTGTCGTTGTTCCCGCGCAAGAGGCGAGCAGTATGAAAAAGAAGATGGCAAATATCTTGGCTATTATATATTTTTCAAAGTGCGTATTCATGAGGAAATCCCTCCTTTGTCATGCCGTATATGTGATAGAAAAAAAGAAGAAACCCTCTTTGATCCGCTTCTGGAAGAATTATATCATGTTTGGAGAAAGCGCCATATGTCAAAAAACCGACGCTTTTTATTGCGTTGGTTTTTAAAACTAAAGAGTCGATTGCTTTTTATCTGCTTTTCCCGAGAAGAGAATTTTTTCAGTCATTCCGATGGAAGGCGTTGCAAAATCCGGTTCCTCGGCGTATCGGCGCATATCTTCTTCATTATGAGCATCGGGACCGCCGGATTCCAAGGCCATATATTTTTTCAGGAGGTTTCGTATCTCCATTTTTTCCGTTTCCAATTCTTGTTCGTCATTTTTTCCGACATGCCATAGTCCATATATGGTTTCCATTCCGTCTATTCTTTTTTCTGCGAGGAGTTTCTCTATAAAAGAGAAAGGCATTTTTTTCTTGACGGTAAAGTAGTGGGCAATCATAGCGATTCCTCCGGCATTTCTGATAAGTGTGACGGTTTCGTCCAAGTCGGGCGCATAGGAAACGTCAACATAGGTGGGAAGATAGGCGTCTTGCGAAAGAAAAAGAGAATAGGGAATTTGGTGAGAACCGCCATTCATCATCGCCTCGTATTTGGCTTTTATTGTTTCGTCGGTAAGAGAATCTTTCTCCATTTTTGCGACGAGTTCTCTGACGGTATTTTCATTTTCCGGATGCGAATTGACGGCTTCAACAATGTGAGGACGCCCGACCGTTTCTCCTCCCGATGCTTTCAGACAATCTTCTTCGGAAATGATAAATCCGAGAGATTGAAGATTGGAAACGATTTTTTGCATGCGTTCTATTCGCGCGGCTTGCGCTTTTTGACAATGCTCTTTTAATGCTTGGTTTTTCGGATCAACAAAAAGTCCGATAACGTGGAGCCCGCCTTTTCCCAGTCCTTCAATTTCTTTCGGAGGAGCTGAACTTATTTCAATGCCCGAGGCCCATTTCATCTCCGAAGAACGGACGCTTTCCAGATAAGCAAGCGCTTCGTCGTTTAAAACCGCATCATGATCGGTAAAAGCAATAACGGAAATACCGAGCGATTCCGCAAGTTCAAACATCTCTTTATGTGAAAGCTTCCCGTCGGAAAGGGTGGTGTGAGTATGGAGTGATTCAAATGCCATAAAATTAAAAATGGTAATTTATTTATTTTTTTCTTTTTGCTCTTTTCATTTTTCTTTTCCCCAGTCCCCCAGTAGGATATCTCGCCTTACAGGCGCAGTACACCAATTGGATATTTTATTTCTCCGCCAGCCGGCGGATCATAAAATATCTCAATCGGGCGTAGTTTATACTCCGGAGGGGTAATTCCTACCCGCGAGTGAGGAGCATCTCACTCGCTTGGGGGGCTTTTGTGGTTTGAATTTGTTATGTGTTCTCTTTTTGCTTTTTTCTTTCAACTTTTTTCTTCGCTTTAGTCCCCCCAGTAGGAATCGAACCTACATTTTAAGTTCCGGAAACTTATGTCCTATCCATTGAACGATGGAGGGTTTTTGTTTGACATATAGAATAGTAATCTTTACAATACGTAAAGTAAATAGCGCAGAATTTTACGGTTTGACTTTACCTATGCCTTTTGACTATAATAGTCCCATAGTGTTTTTGGCGATAAAGAAGGTAGATTTCATCCAGCGTTGCGCTCGTGAAGAAGCCATCTTGTCCTACACGATAAGGTCGAGAATTAAATAAAACATTTCAAATGGCGTACGATAACAACGACAGGGGATTTACCCGTCAGATGTACCAAGGTAATTGGAATTGTTCCGGTTGCGGAGCATCCATTACCGAACTCCCGTTCCAGCCGGATCAAGACCGATTGGGACAGCTGCTCTGCCGCGATTGCCACAAGCAAAAGCGCGGAGACAGAGATAACCGCGGAGGCCGTGACAGCAGGGGCGGAGACAGAGGCCCTCGCGTCATGCACCAAGGAAACTGGTCATGTTCAGGCTGTGGAAATTCAATCAATGAACTTCCTTTTGAACCCGATCAGAGCCGTCTCGGACAATTGCTTTGCCGCGATTGCCACAGACAAAAAAGAGGAATGTAAATTCCGATTAAAAAACAACCGACCGAAAGGCCGGTTGTTTTTTGCTGAAAAAATAAATTTGTGGTACATTGATTCAGGAAAGTTCTTCTTATTGAGGATTGAAAAATGGGTACAGAATTAGAACGAAATTGGAGAATAACCATTGCACAGATTCATAATCAGTGGACAACCAAACCTTGCCGAGCAATAGTGAGTGCTCAGAAAATAGCAGAGAGTCAGCTGGAACCGTTTATAGAAGCAATGACTTCTCTTTATGAAAAAATTTATACTGAAATGACAGAGGAAGAAAAAAAGACCGTCATTCTTTTCCTTATTAAACAAAAAGAAAAGGAAAAAGAAAGAATTGATAAGGAAATCGTTTCTCTCTACGCCTCTTTTGATGATTTGTGCGAATAGATCGAGATAATTTTAAAGCCGGCGTTTATCGTCGGCTTTTTTAATTTTCGCAAACTCCGTCCGCCCACAATCCTTTTTTGTTTTCTCTCGCGTATTTTTCGGCTTGTTTGAATTCTTTTTGATATTTGTACGGCAGGCGATAGGTGTATTCATATCCGTACCCATTTTCTATCATGCGCCGGTTGAAATTCGTTCCGTCGGAAAGAAAAACGTAGGCAAGCATTCTTCCGTATTTGTCGTAGAGACCTTGAGACGGATCGGTTTCTATGCGAACGGATTTTCCGGTGAGGATTCTTTTTGCTTCATCGGACGCTTCCTTTCCGAAACACTCCACGGTTTTTCTCGGATCAACCACTTCCGTCGTATCCAGACCGATGAGGCGAATTTTTTCTTCATCACCGTCTATGCGAACGACAAGAGTATCGCCGTCAACTACGCGAACAACGTTTCCACGTTGGATTTTTTGTTCTGTTTCGCCCTGTGAAGGAAAGGGAACAGTCTTTTCATAAAAAAAAGCTCCGTATAAAATTCCGAACAAAAAACAGAGGGGTAACAGACGTTTTCTCATATGTTTTATTTTACCTTGTTTGCAGAGAAACAACATTTTGACAAACGATAATAGTTGTGATATTCTCTATTTCAGAATACTTTGAATTTTTAACGCGAAAAAGAGGCGCCGTTATGAGTTTTTTGAAAAAAACAACAAGAACGGCAAGGCAATGGTATCTCTGTTTTGTTTTGTCGTTTTTTCTCCACTCGTTTCTTCTTGCCGGATTATTCATTTTTCCCGTGTCTCACGGAGCTTATTTGAAAAAAGAAGTTTCTGTCATGCAGGCGACGCTTATTGAAATCCCGAAAACCCAAGGGAAAGAAATAACGGGAATGGCAAGAAAGAGTTCATCCGAACCTTCTCTCGTAAAAAATGCGAAAGAAAAGAAACACGGGTCAATTTTTGTTTCTTCCGTATCGTTCGTTCCGGAAAAAACCGTTTCTCATTTGGATGGCGAAAGTTTGAAAAAAGACATGCAATATGTTGCCGAGAACATCGCTTTTGACAATCACGAGGATAATGCTTTTTCAAAATCCGAAGTTCTTTCGGCATCGGCTTATCGTCGGTACGTTGACGATTGTCGTGAAAAACTGATGATGATCGGAAACTCAAACAACAAAGCGGATGAGAACGGCGAGGTCTCCATGCATATCGTCATTGGAAGAAACGGCGAAGTCATCGCGCGATACGCGGATTCTTCCGTTTCTCTGAATCTTAAAAATGCTGCGACTCAAGTCATAGACGATGCCGCTCCTTTCCATCCGTTCCCGAGAGAACTTCCGCAAGAAATCATAAAAATTACCGTACCATTTCATTTTATTACCGACTGAGAGGATAAACTATGTCTCATTGTAAACAAGAAAACAGACAAAAGGAGATAGAAGCCGCCTTCGCCGAACACCCGTGGCTCGCGCAGCACCTGAGAAGAGAAATGCTGGAAGAGCTTCAAACCGTAGGAGATCCGGATTACAGTTTCTTCTTGAAACGAACGGATTGTTACCTTCATATGGAGGTCGTGTGGCTGCTGGGACAAAACGGCGAGTATCTGGGCGAACTGAATGAGCTCAAAAGTTCTTCGCTTTCAAATATCTTTTCGTTTGAAGTGAAGAACGAAACGATGAAAGAAGCCCTGGAAAGAGTCGCGGGGGAAACATTTTATCTTTTGAAAAACAGAAATTATACCCACGCCGTATTGTACAAAGCTCCCGACAAAAAGAGCCTGCTCCAGTACTCTCGCGAAGTGCTTCGCTATTAAGCAAAAAACGCCCCGATTTATTTCGGGGCGTTGTTTTTTTAATGCTGTTCTTCCGGGGGCATATCTTGGATATCGGTTGCGTGATCTATGAAGAGAATTCCTTTCAGGTGATCGGTTTCGTGCTGGAATATCTGCGCCACGAGCCCGCTTCCTCCGTATTCAAAAAGTTTTCCGTCTTCATTATAGGCGCGCACTTTTACTTTTTCCGCGCGGACGGTTTTTCCGTAGAGCCACCGAACGGAAAGACATCCTTCCGGGACGACCACTCTCTTTTTGGATATCTTTATGATTTCCGGATTTATGAAGACCATATCGGGAGGTATGGTTTTTTGCTGCATTTCCTCTCCTTCTTTTGTATTTTCATACAAAAACGCTTTTCCTGACACGACAAAAATGCTCAAAGGAACCGCTATTTGCGGTGCGGCAATAGCCACCCCGTCGTCTTGCGAGGCGAGAGCCTTTTTCATATCGTCAACGACCTTTTTAATCTTCGGCGATGTTATTTCTTTGACAGGCACTTCCTTTGTTTTTTTGCGAAGCACCGGATCGTCTTTTTGTACGATGTCTGTCATAATATACCAAGAGTACAACAAATAACCGGAAAAAGCAAAAACGGAATTGCTGTCGCGCGGCCTCCTTTTTTGCTTTTTCCTTTTTTCTTGTTGCTTACAGCAGGTCTTCCGGATCCACCTTTACTCGGAAACATGGCGGAAGAGCGAGCACTTTTTCAAACAATTCAGCGTCGGGCCATTTGTCGGCCGGAATTTTTATGATGGCATTGACTTGATATTTTTCCCTTATCTTTGGAATGAAAGCGGGAAATATCTTAATGCTGTATTTTGAGAAAGTTTTTTCAAGACCTTCGGCCTTATTTGCCACGTCTTCGTCCGTCCCTTCAAAACGGATCTTGATGATAACGGAAAAAGGAGGATAGAAGAATCGGTTCCTTTCCGTTATTTCGTTTTTGTAAAACTCAAGGAGATTGCCCTGTATAATGGATTGGAATATCTTTTCATTCGCGTATCTCGTCTGAACTATAAACGTTTTTTCCGCTTTTGATTTCGCTTCCATAAGTTTGCGGAGTATTTTTTCTTGTATGCGGAAATCGGGAAGAGAGAAAAGCGTGTCTATGGAAATAACGGCGGAAAGGGAAACTTTTTCAACGTAAGGAAGAGCAAATTCGGTCCCAACGAGAATGGAACCGCGGGAGTTGTTGAACGCGTTGGCAATCTCCGCGCATTTTTTGTCTGTTTTGGCGATATCGGAATGAAGTTCGTATACGGTCGCATGAGGGAACATCGCGCGCGCTTCTTCCGCGGTAAGTTCTACTCCTCCTCCGAGCGCGTGCAGTCTCCACCCTCCGCATATCGGACACATAATCTCCGTTTTTTTTCTTTCCTCGCATTTGTGGCAGATAAAGATATTTCTTTTTCCTTCACGGTGAAGCACATAGGGGATTTTGCATCGGGAGCAAGAGAGGACGTTTCCGCAATCTCGGCAGGCGGTAATCGGAGCAAGACCTCTGCGGACGCCGAATAAAAATACATTTCCGCCGGAAGACAGGGTTGAATCAATCGCTTTTGCCAGTTTTTCGCTGATAACGCGGAAGCCGTTTTCTTTCGGGCCGTCCGCTTTTTCTTTCTTCATGTCAATGACCGATTGTTCCAATGTTGAAAGCAATCGGAAACGAAGCGGAATGATGGCGGAGAAGTTGCGAAGCTCATGCTGGCGAAGCGTTTCAACGCGGAGAAAAAAATCGCCTACGATGAAACGCGCGTTCATTTTTTCGGAATATCGTTCCAGAAAAAATCGGAAATCAAAAAACGGTCGGGAAATGGCGTGGTAAGCATCGCGGCTTTCCTGTTCTATAATAAAAGCGCCGAAGTCCGCTCTGGGGATTGAAGAAAAAGACGGTGTCGCGATAATGAGTACCGGGTGCGCCGTTTCAAGGATTATTTTCCACTTCGCGAGCATTTCAGTCGGCGTCATTTTTCCGTGAAGGAAAAAAGTATATTGTTCTATTCCTCTGCCGAGCTCGTGAAAAACCGTTTCAACGCTGATGGTGGTCGGACAAGCGATGAATACCGACGAACTTTTTGCGAATTCCTCGCGAATAATTCCGCGATAAACGGAAAAACGGTCTTCGTCGTTCGCTTGGACGGCATATTTATCAACATTCTTGAGATTTTCCGGCTGGGGAACTTTTGTCTTCCCGATATTTTCTTTTAAGAGTAGGGGTGAGAGGGCTCCTTTGAATTTGAGATATTCTTCAAAGATGCGCGAGGGAACAAGATCGGCGATGATCCCTCCCGGCGTGCAAGCGAAATACTTTGCCGTTTCTTCCGCCGCATTGATGAATTCCGGAAGCAGAAAATTTCTTTCCGCCACTCTCTCAACGCGTTTGAGGGTAAAGCGAGAAGTTCGGAGCCGCGTCTTCGCTTCGTTGGCATCCTCTGCCGATACCACGAGTCCGGGAACCGATTTGCCTCGCAAAGGCACCATGACCAGAGAATTTTTTTCGGCGTCTTTTGACGTGTAATAGGTAAGAACTTCCTTGAGAACGCCTTGCGTTATTGGTATGACATTTACAATCTTCATTAATTTATTCCGGAGATCCTAAAAAGGGAATTTCCGTCTTTTATAAAGAGTACGTCGTTGGCTGTTTTTACGAATATCGGAGATGTTCCTTCATAGATCGGCTGGAAATTTCTCGGGTCGTTTTGAACCGCATCTATTGCAAAAATTCCATTTTGCACAGCTACCAGCAAGACGTCTTTTCTTCCCGGATAATAGTCAGCGGCGCGGACATCTTTGAGAGAGATGGCGGAGATAATCGGGGCAATATCCGAGGGAATGGAAATTCCGTCAAAGAGAGCGAGGGTGTTCAGGTATTCTTCGCTTTCCGTTGCGACCCCATCAGCGACGGAAAATTGCGGAATGACTTCCGGCTTGATTTCTTGTCGGACAAGAAAGGGATTTATCGTGATGGTTTGTTTTGGAGAGATATTCAAATCTTTTTTCCATGGCCAATATCCGCCTCTCGCGACCACGACGGTGTGTTTGCCTGCCGGGTAATTATATGTTTCTTTTTCTCCCGCCGTTTTTATGATTCCGGCTCTTCCGTTATCTACAAAAACTTCCGTTCCGTATAAAGTTGAAGCGACGGTAATGTTCCCGCTCGTTTCTTCCGACCAAACGCCATAGCCGATCGTCAGCATAACAACAAAAGCCGCCGTAATGATTACCTGCGGTGGTACCTGTTCTTTCGCCAGTTCTTTGAATGTTCGTTGCATAATGCCATTATCATACAGCAGAGGAATGTCTCTTGCAAAATTGACGGAATGGTCGGTGCGTGATAGCCTTGAAAAGGGCTGGTTGTTTTCCAACACAAAAAAGCGAGGAAGCTATGAAAACCTATGAACAAAAAAGTTGCCCAAGCTGCGGTCAGTCTGTTGCCAAAATCGCAACCTTCTGTCATGTCTGCGGAAGAATCTTTTTAAAAAAATGCGAGGTCTGCGGAGAAGGGCACGGCGAGGATGAAAAATTTTGCCCGGTCCTTATGGAAGAAATTGAAAAAGAATTTGAAAAGGAACGGTGGCTGACAAAGTTCACTCGCGAGAATATGAATATGCTCGTCGGCGCGATGTTCTGGCTCTTTCTTTTGGAATTTATGTATCTTCATACTGCTTACGACTGGTTCTTTGTCGTCTCTCTGCTGATACTGTTTGCTTCTTTTTGTTTTTTTGCCGTGGTTCGCGATAAACGAATCTGCCGAGAACAAGAAGGGAAGAGAAGCGCGCTTTATGATGAAAAAGTGAATCATATTCTTTTAAGAAAAGAAAAAACGCGGGTGATGCTCTCTCCTATTGAATAAAAAATAAGGCCGTCCTTGGGTAAGGACGGCCTTTTATTTTTTTATGCGTTGCCGCATTTATTTATTTGGTGCGGCGAAACATTGTAAGGACGTCTGCAATTGCAAGCCCTGTATATTTCACGAAGACACCTAAATATCCGACGATTGTTTTAAGAACTTTTAACATGACCTACTCCTGGGTATTGGCTGATAACAGCCGGTTAAGAACTGGTATTACTATAGCATACTTCTCAAAATAATGCAAGTGTTTTGAGAGATTGTCCAGAGATGCCTCCCCAGAGCCCTTTTCAATGGCAGATATCTGTGATATAATGGGGCACTTCAAAATTATGATAAAAAAAGACGGCTCACAGCTGGATAAGATAGTAATACGCGGGGCGAGAACGCATAATCTCAAGGATATTAGCCTTGAAATGCCTCGCAACAAAATGGTGGTCTTCACCGGCCTTTCCGGTTCGGGCAAATCTTCGCTGGCCTTTGACACTATTTTTGCCGAAGGTCAGAGGCGGTATGTTGAGTCTCTTTCTTCTTACGCGAGACAGTTTTTGCGCCAATTTCAGAAGCCGGACGTTGACGAGATCACCGGACTCTCTCCCGCCATCTCCATTGACCAAAAAAGCCGTTCCAATAATCCGCGTTCAACCGTTGCGACCATTACGGAAATTTACGACTACCTCCGCGTGCTCTATGCCCGCATCGGAAAACCGCACTGCCTTATTTGCGGCGACATTATCACCAAACTTTCCAATGAAGAGATCCTTAATCTGGTCATGGAACGTTTGGACAAAATAGATACTTCTTCTCATGAGAGAACGGTGTTTGACGTGAAGGTCAATACCTTCCGCGTTTCCATTTTTGCTCCGATCATTCGCGGACGAAAAGGAGAATACTATCAGCTTCTCTACGATCTTCTCGGAAAAGGATATGCGGAAGCGCGCGTGGATGGAAAAATGAAGAAACTTCGCGAACAGATATTGCTCACGAAAACCAAAAAGCATGACATTGACGTTTTGGTTGACCGCTTGGATATGGCAGAGATGCAATCCAATAAAAAAGATTTTATTGAACGCATGTCCGAGTCCATTGAAAAGGCTCTTGCCGAATCAGACGGACTGGTCGTGGTTTCTTTCGGCGATCCGGAAAATCCTACCGAGGAATTCCTTACCTCTTCAAAATTCTCTTGTCCTCGCGACGGATTTTCTTATCCGGAAATAGAGCCGAGACTTTTCTCTTTTAACTCCCCGTACGGAGCGTGCGCCGCTTGCAATGGACTGGGAACGAAACATCTTTTTGGCACGGAACCCTGCGATCACTGCCAAGGCGCGCGTCTTCGCCCGGAAGCGCTCAACGTCTATATCCACGGAGCGCTTCCTGTTTCAAATTCACTTGGCGGTGAAACCGCCAAGTCAAAAAAGATGGCGAAAAAGGTTGTTGATGACAATGTTGCCGAGGTGCGGAAAAATATCGTTCAGGTAGCGGGACTTTCCATTGCTGATGCGCATTACTTTTTTACTCACCTGGAACTTTCCGAACGCGATGCGAAAATTTCGGAAATACTTCTCCGTGAAATTATTTCCCGTTTGGAATTTATGATGAACGTCGGCATTGAATATCTGACGCTTGATCGCCGCGCGAATACTCTTTCCGGAGGGGAGGCTCAGCGCATTCGTCTTGCCTCTCAATTGGGAAGCCGGTTGGTCGGAGCTTTGTATGTTTTGGACGAGCCGACCATCGGTCTTCACTCTCGCGATAATGATCGTTTGATAAAAACGCTTATCAGTCTTCGCGACATTGGAAATACCATTATCGTGGTGGAACACGATGAAGATACCATCTATGCTTCCGATTATATCGTGGACATCGGCCCCGGCGCCGGCGTGCACGGCGGCCATGTCGTCGTTGCGGGAGATCTGGAAGAGCTGTTGACGGCGAAGAAAAATACTTCCGGTTCCGTCACGCTTGATTATCTGCGCGGAGATAAAAAGATAGAGGTTCCGGAAGAAAGACGGACGAAAGACAAAGGTTCCATAAAGATTCGCAACGCCAACATTTTCAATATCAAAAACATGAACGCGGATATCCCGCTCGGAAAATTCATTGTGGTGTCCGGCGTTTCCGGTTCCGGGAAATCATCGTTCTTGTACGAAATTCTTCATAAAAACCTTCAGGCTCGTTTTGAGCGTCGCTACCGTTCCGCGGAAACCTTCAACTGTTCGGAGTTCTCCGTTACGGAAGCTTTGGGTCGCGTCGTCATGGTAGACCAGTCTCCGATCGGAAGAACCCCCCGTTCCAATCCCGCGACCTATACGGGCGCATTTACCCATATCCGCGATATGTTCGCGGCAACCGCGGAAGCGCGCGTTCGCGGATGGAAATCCAGCCGTTTTTCTTTCAATGTGAAAGGCGGACGATGCGAAACCTGCCAGGGGAATGGAGAAATCGCGGTTGAAATGCACTTCTTGCCGACGGTCTATGTGCCGTGCGATGTCTGCCAAGGGAAGCGATTTATGAAAGAAACGTTGGAAGTGAAATACAAAAACAAATCCATCTATGACGTACTTCGGATGACCGTGGAAGAAGCGTGCGTTTTCTTTGAAGACATTCCGGCCATCTCCGATCGTTTGAAAACGCTGAACGATGTAGGTCTTGGCTACTTGGAACTCGGACAATCCGCCACGACGCTTTCCGGAGGCGAAAGTCAGCGCGTGAAAATTTCTTCCGAAATGTTCCGCGTGGATATTCAGAAAACGATCTACCTTTTAGACGAGCCGACCATCGGACTGCATTATGAAGACGTGAAAAAATTGATTGAGATCTTACAGGAGCTCGTGCGAAAAGGCCATACGGTCATGCTGATTGAACACAATATGGATATTATAAAAAGCGCGGATCACGTGATAGACATCGGCCCCGAAGGAGGCATCGGCGGCGGACAGATCGTCGCGCAGGGAACTCCGGAAGAAGTGGCGAACAATCCGAAATCTCACACGGGAAAATACTTGAGAAAAGCGCTGAAAAAATAAAAAATAACCCGCTTTGTATTTTTGCAAAGCGGGTTATTTCTTACTCCTCAAGATATTTTTTGCCTTTCATTCTGTCCGGCAGATAATCTTGTTTTGCTTCTTCTTGGTTTTTGAAATCCGGGGTGTATTTGTATCCGTCGCCGTAGCCGAGTTCTTTCATGAGCTTGGTTGAGGCATTTCTGATATGCAGAGGGACGGGATCATTGGGGAAGTTTCGGATGTCATTTTGCACGTTTTGATAGGCGGCATAGAGCGCGTTGCTCTTCTTGGATTTTGCCATATACACCACCGCCTGCGCGAGGTTTACATTGCATTCGGGTATACCGATAAAGTGGCAAGCCTGATACGCGGCAATGGCTTGAGGAAGGGCAAGAGAATTCGCGATGCCGATATCTTCACTCGCAAAACGGATAAGCCGGCGCGCGATGTAGAGCGGTTCTTCTCCCGATTCCAGCATGCGGCCAAGCCAGTAAAGCGCCGCATTCGCATCTCCTCCGCGCATGGATTTGTGGAGAGCGGAAATGATATTGTAGTGTTCTTCTCCGGT
This sequence comes from Candidatus Nomurabacteria bacterium, assembly GCA_943356445.1. Taxonomy (GTDB): domain Bacteria; phylum Patescibacteriota; class Minisyncoccia; order Phycocordibacterales; family CAIJYI01; genus CAIJYI01. Next base: position 25,163 of record CALREZ010000005.1, on the reverse strand, counting down.
TTTATCGTAAAGTTTTCGGGAGGTTTGGAGCACTTCTTTGACGAGCGCTTTGGTGATGATTTTGGCGCTTCCCGCGCAGGCTTCCAACGTGTTCAATGCTACTCGCGCGTCGCCGCCCGAAAATCCGGCCATTATGGCGAGAGCATCATCTTTTATTTTTATTTTTTTCTTGCCGAGACCCCGTTCGTTGTCTGAAAGCGCTCGTCGGATAAGTTCCGCTATGTTTTCCTCTGAAAGAGAAGAGAGCGTGAAAACGCGAGAACGGGAAAGAAGAGCGGAAATAACTTCAAAGCTCGGATTTTCCGTCGTTGCTCCGATCAAGGTAACGGTTCCGCGTTCTACATGCGGAAGAAGCGCGTCTTGCTGCGTTTTCGTCCAACGATGAATTTCGTCAATGAAGAGAATTGTCTTTTTCCCGTTCGCGCGATTTTCTTCCGATTTTTCAATAATCGCGCGCAGGTCTTTCAGTCCGCTTCCAACGCCCGAGAGCTCCAAAAAACATGATTGCGTTTCTCCGGCAATGATCCGGGCGAGCGTGGTTTTTCCCGTACCGGGCGGGCCCCAAAAAAGAAGAGATGGTACCGCATCGTTTTTTATGGCCTTTTGCAGAAAAGTTCCTTCGCCGATAAGCGCGGTTTGACCCAGAAATTCGCTCAGATTTGCGGGACGCATTCGGTCTGCCAGAGGAGAAGATATGTTTGAGGAGTTTTCCATATTCACATAGTATCACTATTTTTTCCCGAGTACAGGCTTGTTCATTTGTAAAAAAAGTTAGTTTTGGTACAATGGGAAAACTATAAGGTAATCACAATTTCTATGGGCGTAAAAGATTTTTTTGTTAAAAAGCTTATCCAGTCAAAATTGAAAGGCGTTCCGGAAGAACAGCAGGAAATGATTATTGCTTTGGTGACCGAAAATCCGGAATTGTTTGAGAAGATAGGAAAAGAGATTCAGCAAAAAATAAAAGAAGGGAAAGGCGAGACGGCCGCTTCCATGGAGGTGATGAGAAAGTATCAGGGGGAAATACAAAAAGCGGTTTTGAATTCTCAGAAGAATAAAAAATAATTTTCTGTCGCCGGACGCGGGCGACGAGGCGACAAAAAAAGGGCTCCGTGAGAACGGAGCCCTTTGTGTTTTACTTATTCCAGATCAAAGGAGAATACTTTAGAACCGTTTCGGCAATAGTCTTCGGATTAAAACCGGCTTGGAGATAAATCTCTTCCGGTCTGCCGGATTGCAGGAATTTTTCAATCCCGTGCACGCGTTCTTTTTCTTCATCCTTCATAACGACCGGATAGAGGAAACCGGGCCAACCGTTGTGGAGGGCGATTACCCATTCGCGTTCTCTATCGGAGAGTATCGCTTCGGCGGCTTTCCGGTTTTTTTTGCGGAGTTCGTCAAACAATTCCGGAGAAGTAACCGCGATGATCTTTACGTCAAACGATCTTTCTATTTCAGGAAGCGCTTTCAAAAGGTTTGCCATTAAACCGCCGCCGGCTACCGCGATCGGAAGTTTTCGTTTTCCGTTATTCGCATATTTTTTGAAAATATACGCGCCTTTGCAGGCTTCTCTCGCGGGAGGAATTCCCGTTGTTTCGTTGCGTTCAAATACCGGAGTATTGGGACGCGCGACGGAGAATGCTACCGGTTCATCGCGTTCGCAGGCGTAGAAAAGCATTTCTATCGCTTCGTTTGCGTCCAGCGGTTTGTACACTTTGATTCCGGGATACGCCATGAAAAGCGACATCCAGAAAAGTCCGTGGTGGGTCGGACCGTCTTCGCCCGTTTCCGGTCCGTCGTGGGCCGCGAGCATGATGAAGAAACTTTTTGCATCCGGATTCATCGCATTGTTCACCAGTCCCATGCGGACGGAGTTCGCCATCATGGAAGTGAACACGCCGTAAGAACCGAATGCCGTCATGGGGCGGAAACCGCCAGGCAAGATGTCTTGCGACATGGTGACCATCATCATGGCCATGTTTTGTTCCGCGATGCCGAAGCGAATGCCTCGTCCGAGCGGATTTTCCGGCGTAATGATTCCGTAGGTATCTTCGGCTTTTCTGGTCAGAATTGATTTTGAAAGGTCGCCGGTTCCTACATAAAAATACCCGGTGTTTTTCATCATCCATTCAAACCATGCTTCGGTCGCGAATCGCGTTGCTTTCGGAACGCCTTCTTTAAAGACGAGTTCCGGAGGCAATTCGTCCGGGCGACTGATAGCAGTATGGTCGGCCACCGGTCTTTCCGGAAGCGCTTCGTCCATCATTCGGCTAAGTTCATTTTCAGGAAGAATTTTTCTTCTCGCTTTACAGAGACACTGTTTGAGATATTTCATCTCGCCGTTTCCGCAAGACGCCAGTACTTCGCTCATGCCTATTTCAGCTCCTGAAGCGAATCCGAGTTCTTTCATCGCTTCAAGATATTCGCCGTGAGATAAAGGCGTGCCGTGAGAATCGGAAGTATCTTCCAATTTGCCGTAATGCTTTCCCTTGGTGGTGTGTGAAATAATGACCGTCGGTTTTTCGTTCGGAAAACCTTGTTCTGCGATTTTATAGGCATAGGCCAGTTCGCGGATGTTGTGCCCGTTTACTTCAACGACATTCCATCCTAACGTCCTCCAATGATTTATCATCGGAGAGCTTACCGCTTCGCCTATCGGCCCATCAATACCGTAACCGTTGTAGTCCAAAAGGACGATTAAGTTTGACATACCGAGATTGGAAGCGATGTTGCGGGCTTCGTAGCTCATGCCTTCTTCTGTTTCCGCATCCCCCATAATGACAAATGCTTTCGTGGGAAGTCCGCAAGATTTGTGAAGAACGGCGAGTCCGAGGCCGGCGGAAAGTCCGTGGCCGGATGAACCGCTGGAAGTATCCTGCAGCGCATAATGCGATTCCACATGACCGCTCGGGCCTCCGAATGAACGGAATCGCGGCAGATCTTCGGGGTAGATCGCATATTTTTTTGCTTCATCAGGAAGAACGACTTCGCATTTTCGGAGCGTTTCGTATACGAGCGCGTTCAAAGAGTGGGCGAGGGGAGAGCAGTGTCCGGCCGACCATACGAGACGGTCGCGGCCGGGGTTTTTCGGATCTTTTGCGTCAAAACGAAAAGTTCCGGAGCAGAGAAGCGTTACGAGTTGTTCCACTTTGGAAGAAGAGCCGCCGGGATGTCCGGATTTTGAAGCGTCAACCGTAGAGAAGACGAGACCTCGTAGAGTATTGCAGAGTTTGGCAATTTTTTCTTCATCAATGTCCGGCAGGGTCGGAAGTTCCAACCCGCATAAGTTGATATATTTTTCCGCCGTAACGGTTTGAGTACGGCGCCAATCAGGGCAGTCGTTTTCGTAAAATTTCTTCAGGTCAAACGCTCTCGCATTGGGGTATTTACAAACACACGCCATCGCAACCTCCTTTTGGTTGTTGGTTTCAAAGAACTTCTGTTGCCTGTATACTAATGAATAAAATAGAGAGTGTCAAACAATAAATTTCACGGAAGAAAAAAGAAATGGATTTTTATTGCATTTTCGAGTATAGTATGTGATGGAGAAAATACTTTTATGGAAGGAACATTACTTTTCTAATAAAATAAAATAAATGAAAAAGAAATTATTTGTGGTAATGTTCGCTCTTGTCGCCTCTTTTTCTTTCTTACCGTTTACTGCATTTGCATGGGATTGGCCTTGGGAAAATCGTCCCCCAAAAGACGTAGGTTCCCAAGATTGGAAGGATCTACAGAAAATGTTTACTTGGTACTGTGAACCGATTTACAAAGATGATGGAGTAAAGGGAACATTATGTTTAGGGAAGACAACCGAAGAAAAAATAACCGACTGGATTGACGTGAACAATCCTACAGCATCCGATATTAGCGTATCTGATTTTGCTCGAGAATTGAATAAACAGATAAAGGGAACCAATACTTTTACCTACAAAGGATATGTTCTTTCTGTTATTGATGAAGAAAATTTGGTGAATGATATTTTTAAGGCGTATCCTTCTTATGAAATTTATAACGAGGTTCTAAAAGATAGAATTTGCAGCAGTTCTTCCTGCTCTGAGTTGAGTATTGCTCTTGGCGTAGTAAAAAATATGATTAAAGCGTCCCTTCCAGGTTCCGATATAATACTTGATCTTGGTAGCTCTGTTTTGAATTTTGAAAATAATCTTTTTTCGCTCTCTTATTTGGATAATGTTAATTTCTTTGTTGCTGGCAATGCCTATTTCCTTAATCAAAAAACCGAAGGATGTGTTGAGCCGGAAAAAATAGATCTTTTATTGGAAACTGCGGGAGTGGAGAAAAAAGATTATGGAATTACTAAAGATTTTTTCTGCAGTTTATGGAAGACTTACGCGCACGCTGGAAGGATTGGTACTGGAACAAACGGAGGAATATATCCCGGTTTTGAAACGGGGACGACCTTTAATTTCAGAAAAGAAAGCCGTGGTGCTGTAAACGAAGTAATGAAAGAAGCGCTTAATGAAGCGCTAAAAGAAAAAAACAGTAAAGATGAAACAAAAAACGAGCACATAAAAAAACCGAATATCATAGAGAGGACCCAAAAAAATATAGAAAATTCTATTTTGAATACCGAAAATAAAATAAAACAAATCCCTCAGAATATCATTAATTCAATACAACGGAGTATAGAAAGAAAATTAAATGAGATGGCGGTGAATTTGGAAAATAAGATAAAGCGTGATATTGAGAAGAATTGCATGGCTGAGGCGGCATATGGGGCCACGGAAGGGGAGGATCTTGCTACTATGCGCGATTTCAGAGACGATGTACTTAAGAAGAATATCGCAGGGTTATGGTTTACTGGAGAATATTACGAAAAGGGTCAATCCGTTGCCAACTATCTCTCCTTGCATGAGACGGTGCGAGAAACTGTGCGTACAAGCGTATTTGTCCCTACTGCGTGGACAATCCGTTTGTTGTCAAGAAGAACTTTTTGAGGTTATTTTTCTTGATGAAGTTATTTTTTGTGCTATGATAAAGACTCAACTTTATTGAATTAAAAGTAATATAAATACATACAATGAGTTCATTTGAACGAGGCCCGGAAAATAGTCTGGAGAGAGTGTGCATGGATTGTGGGGCGCACTTTGCTTCTGAAACATCCGAATCTTTGTGTAGAGATTGCCGAAACAAAGATTAAATAACATGATATGAACAAAAAAACGCCATACGGCGTTTTTTTTGTTACATTGAAGGTTTTTAGAAAGTAAGTAGTGCTGCACCGAAATCTTTTTCGCTGAGACTGGCATTTGCTTTATCAAAATATTGTATCCAGAAATTCTGTAGTCTCTGATAAGCATCTCCCGATACATATCCGCCTCCCGCCGATGCCCCAATGGCATAAATGGTTGCTTTACGTAAATCAATCCTTTCTCCATTGCTTTTGTTCTGTATATATTGGTTGATATTGCTGGTAGAAGGGATCTCTTTTAAAAAGTTTGCGCGTCCTGAAACTTCCATCATGTCGGAAAAAATGACCAGTGTCGGTTTTTTGTCGCTGTAGGTGGTGAATACTTTTTCAGCCAGCAAAATTGAATCCATTATCGCCGTGGTTTGAGATTTTTCCGATTCGTTCACGAAAGAATGAACTCTATTTCGAATATCTTCCCGTGTCTTTTCTAACTCTTGTTCATTTTTCTTTTTGAAGTTAGGACTGCTTCGTTTGTCCCAAAAACGGTACTCTGGCAATTCTTCATTGACCGGATAGGTCGCTTCTGCGAGGGAGTTTCCTGATATTTTATCAACGACGATACGATCTCCCGCTTTTAAACCCTTTAGAATTTTATCAAAGGAACTAAGGTAGCTCTTTTTCATAGGGTCTGTACTTCCTGACGTGTCAAAAAGAACGGTAACGATTCGCTGCCTGGGAAAAAAAGATTCCATCATTTCTTCTCCGTGCTTCGTTATAAAATAACCTCCAGCCATGAGGGCGATAAGAGTAAGAGTTATAGTTCTTCTCATGTGATTACAATGTTTTAGATTTCTCATCTACTTCTTCTAGGAGGGGAAGTTTTTCTTCCAGTTTTGAATCCATGTCTTTGAAACGTTCCGTTATGAATATCGGCGATTTTCCTGGATTCTTTTTTTGATAGGCCTGCGTATATCCATTTCTGTAACTGCTTATCATTATATCGACGATATCGCGATAAGCGTCCTCTTCGCTTCGGTAAATTGCGAGCATTTGCTTTCGTTCCGTTTCAATTTCTATGAGTTTATCTCTGGATTCTTCCAATGTGGTTTTTGTTCGTTCATATTTTTTTTCAATCTGCGCTAAATTTTCCTTGGCTCTCAGATATGCTTCTTTTGCTTCTCTGTATGCTTTTTTATCTTTTGTTCCATTTGATTCTTCCTCCCTCATTCCTTGGCTTATGGCAACAAGCGAGACCAGCAGCACAAAAATCCCGAGGGATATCGCAACGATAGTTGAACTGGTGTATGTTTGAATACCCGAAGATGCCAACTCAGCGTCTGTTCCTTGGATGAATCCCTTTCTTAAAATACCAAAAGCGATAATCAGCAACCCAAGCACTGTCATCATGGCCATCGGGACAGGGTGAGTCTTGTAGGCGTTTCGGAAACCCTTTTTGAACGCTCCTTCCGCAACCGCCACGGCAATTTGATGCAGACAGACAGCAAAGATAATACTGGCAATTAAAGAGATAAACCAGATGAGGATTTCTGCTTCATTGATTGCGCGGAAAGCGACGAGGTTGAAGGGGAATTCTCCTATTGCGGCGATAAATAGAAGCAGATAGTAGCCGTAAGAACGGGGAACTTCGCTTGGAATGGCTCTTTCTTTACTATCAAAAATTTCTTTTTTTGTTTTGTAATCTTTTTCCTGTATATCTGCTTCTTTTTTTGTTTTAAACACCTTCTCTCTTAATTTTCGGTGCTGTTTCATGAGAGGGGTATCTCTTTTGACCCACTCCTGCTGGTGAAGTCCCAAGTTTTTCTTTCCCAGTTTGCGAATTGAATCCTCTCGGGACCCGCCGTTTATCCCCAAAGAAAATCCATTACGTCCCTCATATTTACCTCGTCTAAAAAGTCGCCACTCGGAGAAGCTATTAAACATCGAAAATTTATATGTATAGAAATTTACCATAACTGTCATAATAGCACATTTTTTGACAGTAAAGCAAATTTGTAAATTTACCGTTTTTTTATATTTGTTTTTGAAAGATTTACTTTTATTGGGGGTTATAGTATTCTTATTTTTATTGCGGAATAATCTCTCTTTTTAAATTAAACTCTATAAAATAAAAACTTTTATGGCATATTTAAATTTTATCATTTTGGCAATTCCATTTATTCTTGTTGTTCTTGCGGGTTATCTCAAATGGCCGTTTGTTGAACGATGGGCTTTGAAATTTGAAGCATGGGCGCATAAGAAAAAACACGAACATAGAGAAAAGGAACGTCAAGATAAGAAATGGCAGCATTATCTTCAACATTCATTCGTTATGGTTGGTGTTGGTTTAGCTACAATTTCAAAAAAATATATTAAGGATGTACACTGGAGGAGCGCAGTTCTTCTCGGTCTTGTCTCCCTCGTTTTTTGCGGAATGGCGGTTCTTGTCGCTTACGCGGCAATGTTGATTATTGGATTGATTGTTGGAATTATCTTATTCGTGTTCGTTCTCGGCGGAATACTTAAATTTGCGTGCGAATCTAACGAAACGATAAATGATATTTTTAGTCCATTTTTGAAAATTTTTGATGATATGCAGGAAGGTTTGAAAAATATGTGGAACAGAAAAGGAAGGAGATAAAAACACTGTTAAAAAAACGAGCCGAGGCTCGTTTTTTTTAACAGTTTTCAAAAATAGTAACTCTTAATCGCAGGGCATCTATATTCTTGGGATCTATCTTCAGTATTTCTTCGCAACAGCGGATTGCTTCGTTACGCTGTCCGAGAAAACCGAAGTTCCAAGCTTTCGTTCCTATTGTGTTTATATCGTTCGGTTCAAATGATAGAATTTCATCACAAATTTGGAGAGATTCCTCATACTTTCCAAGCTGTTGAAGCAAATGGGCATGAAGGTCAAGGACATCAATATCTTTCTGTTGGAGGGGTAATATTTTTTTGCTTGTTTGAAGTCCTTCTTCATATTTTTCCAGGCGGTAGAGAGCTTTTGTCTTGACTATGAGAGCGCGGATATTGTTGGGTTCAGTAGTCAAGATATCTTCGCAGGTTTTGATGGCGTCTTCATATTTTTCCAACTCAAACAAAGCGAAGATTTTTATGGTAAGAATGGGGATATTTTCAGCATCAAGAGATAATGCTTCGTTGCATGTTTCAATTGCTTCCTGGTGTCGATTTAGTTCTTCAAGCATCCAGGCTTTTGCTTGAAGAGCGTCTACATCTGATGGATCAATGTCCAGTATCTTTTCATATATTTCAATCGCTTCTCGTTCTTTTTTGAGGATTTGAAAAATTTGAGCTTTTAAAAAAAGTATAGCTGTATCTTTTGGGTCAATGGAAAGAGCTGTTTCGCACACCTTAAATGCTTCCTCGTGTAGGTTTAAGTGACATAAAGCTCCCGCTTTCTTTGCGAATGCTTCCATATTCTTTGGGTCAAGAGCTAATACCTCATCGCACTCTTCAATCGTTAAAAGGTATTCCTCAAGATGATAGAGAGCCCAAGCTCTTCGGAGCATTGTGTTTATATTTTGAGGTTCAACCGTCAGAGCTTCGTCGCAAGCCTCAAGGGTTTCTTGGAATTTATCAAGATTGCACAAAGCAATGGATCTCATTCGGAGAATGAGAGAATTTTCGGGTTCAATGTTTAATATCTCATCACAAGTTTCAATAATCTTTTCATTTTCTTCCAGCTCAATGAGGGCAAAAGCTTGGTCTGTTAATTTCTGTACGTGCTCTTTTTCGGCTTCGCTCATGAGTATTATTTGTTAAGAATAAAAGGATGTTTAAAGAAACATCAATTTTATGATGCTCCTTCTTCTTTTGCTGCATCTATGGCGTCTCGAAGAGTTTTAAAAGAGCGGTGTGGTTTTCCGTTTTTATGCAGATAATAGGCAACATCTACAATGAACCCGCCTTCTCTTTTTAAGATCTCAAACTTATTATGATTGCTATATAATGTTTCGACGACTTTAAGATCTGACATAATTTATCTTTTTTAATTTATAAATACTCCTTGAATTATATATAATAGGCAAATAAATTCAATTTTTATTGCGAGTGCATTATGAGGGCCTTTGTTTGTTCCCCATAATATCCTTTTGCCGGAAGCCCGTGTTTTTTTTGATAACGAATAAGCGCTCGGTGCGTGAGCTCTCCGTAAACCCCCGTAACGAATCCTTCTGGGTAGACATCGGCATCTTTTGCAAGAACACTTTGAAGTTGAAGTATTTCGTTGCGGTTGAGAGTTTGTTCCATAAAATGAAAGTTTTCAGGGTAGGGAAGAATTTTCTCGTCTGATGGTGAAGAAACTCCGTTGAGGAAAATATTTCCAGGAATAATATCTGACATGAAAAAAACAAAGCAGGCTACTCCAACCCAGTAGCAAACAGCTTTGAAATGATCCAGTTCCAGAAAATACTGTCCGAGTTTTAATATGGCAATGAATGCGGAAAAAAGAATAACAAAACCGAGAAAATTTTCCGTAAAAAAAGTTAGCAATGGTAATTCGCTTCTGATAAAATACGTGATTATTTTGGCAGCAGCAAAACCAAGGATTCCTTGCGCAAAAAACTCGCTTAAAGAGAAAAAGCGGGTCTTTAAAAATTGGATAGTATCGTCAAATGGCTTTTGTTTTACATTGCGGGGAATGGGCTCAGTCGCTATTTTGGCGTCTTTGGATGGTAACTCTGACTGGGTTTCTCTGTTGTTTAAAAAGGAATTGTATTCCGCTCGTTTTTTGTGATTGGTAAGTATTTGACAAGCTTCTTCCATTTCTTTTAATTTTGTTTCGGAACTTCCTGTTGTATCCTCTTTGTACTTATGCGCAAGCCTATTGCATGCTCTATTGATTCCTTCTGTTGACGTATAGCTTTTTACTCCGAGCGTATCATAATGATTTTGCATGGATAATTGTTATTTTTCTTCTATTCCTTTCATCGCTTTTTCTATTTGCATATCAAGAACAGCCATATTGATGTCTCTGCACTCCGAACATCTCATGGAATGTTCAAATGTCGCGTATAATTCTCTGGAAGAGAGTTCTTGCGTTTTCCTTTTATCAATGATCTCCCTGATCGCTTTACACGATAAAGTGTTATACCATCGATTAAAATCTGTTTTCATAAAACGAATAATACCACGCACTCGTGATATTTGAAAGACAAGTAACTTTTTACTTGTTCCTTTGTTTTATTTATTCAAATAGGTAATCGTCAGTTGCAAGATGGTTGCAAAGGAAACCCAGAGCAAATAAGGAATCTGCATAAAGGCGGCCCATTGGACATAAGGAAAAATGGCGATAATGGCCCAGATAAGAGTACTGAGAATAAAAAGAATATCAATCGCCGCCAAGAGATTATTTTGCAGTCCGAATTGCAGAGGAGTAAAAGCAAAGTTGAAAAGAAGATTGAGAATAAATGGCAAGGCGACCGCGAAGGGAATTTCTTTTTGCCACGCCATCAGAAAAACTTTTCCGTAAGAAACGGCGATGAGGATATAAAGAAATGTCCACACCGGGCCGAATACCCATGAGGGCGGCGCCCACGACGGTTTGATCAATTGCGAATACCAATTATATGCTTTCATGTTTATTATCATAACAAAAAAATATGAAGGGTGATATGGACGCCGAATGGGGAAAACTTCTCAAACCCGTAAAATGATTGACAGAATTATAAAAATATGATATCATAAAAACATATTAAGTAACCGAATTACATTCATGGAAGAGAACAAAATTGATGCCGCGGTTGAAGCGGTGGAAGAAGCCGTAGAAGCAGTTGAAACTGCCAACGAAGCGGTTGAAATCGCAGAAGAAGCCGTTCAAGATTTGGCTGACGAAGTCGCCGCTGAAGAAGAAGGTGAAGCAATCGTCGTTGACGCAGCTCCGGAAGAATAATATCTTTCACAAAAAAACAAACCTCGCGGAAATTTCCGCGAGGTTTGTTTTTTTAAAATCGCTCGCGAATACATGGATTTTTCACCCGGATTCGGGTATAGTGGTGATTATGGAAAAGGAGAAAGATTTTGATGTTTGGAACGACAAAAAGAAAAGCCTTCATAAAACGCCAGAGGCGCTTTATTTTCATGAGCGGGAAATTTGGTGGGTTTCCCTCGGTGTTAATATCGGTTTTGAGGAAGATGGAAAAAACGAATACTTTACACGTCCTGTTTTGATTTTAAAAAAGTTCAGCAAAAATGTTTTTGTCGGGATACCCCTTTCTACTACGAAGAAAGAAGGGAGGTATTATTTCAAATTTTGTTTTTTAGAAAACGAAAGTACCGCTTTATTATCGCAGATTCGTCTTTTTGATACGAGAAGACTGAAAGATAAAATGGGAAAGTTGGAGGGGGTTGTTTTTCAAAAAATAAGAAAAGAGGTCAAAGAATTGCTTTAAAAAGTTTGCACCCGCTTCTTGCGAAGCGGGTGCGAGCCGTGAGGCCATTTGTACTTGCAAGTATACGCGAAATTAATAAAAAAGTCAATCAATTTTATGTCATTATCTATAGGAATCGTCGGGTTGCCGAATGTGGGGAAATCTACGTTGTTTAATGCTTTGACGGAGAAATCCGTTCCGGCGGAGAACTATCCGTTTTGCACGATTGACCCGTCGGTCGGAATCGTGGCGGTGCCGGATGAACGGCTGGAAAAATTAAACCACTTTTCTCATTCTCGGAAAAAAATTCCGGCGGCGATTGAATTCGTGGATATCGCCGGACTGGTTGCGGGAGCGGCGGAGGGCGCGGGGTTGGGAAATAAATTTCTTGCGCACATCCGAGAGACGGACGCCATTGCGGAAGTCGTGCGTATTTTTGAGGATGACAACATCATTCATGTGTCCGGGAAAATAAATCCGATGGATGATATCGGCGTCATTAATCTTGAACTCATCTTGGCGGACATGCAGACGGTAACGAAACGCTTGCAGAACATTGAACGCGATGTGAAGCGCGGAGACAAGGACGCGGTTCGCGAAAAAGACGCGCTTTCAAAAGTGCTGCCGGCGCTGGAGGCGGGGAAACTCGCTCGTACGGTTTCTTTGGATGAGAAAGAATTGGCAATCGTGAAAACGATGCACCTGCTTTCCATGAAGCCGATACTCTATATATTGAATAAACGCTCGGGCTCCGGAAATAAAAATTTGGACGAATTGAATGACGGGCGCTATCAGGAACTCATCGCTTTTTTCAAAGAGAGCGGGGCGGGGCATGTTATCGTTGACGCCAAAATAGAATCGGAATTGAAAGATTTTTCCGGAGAAGAAAGAGAGGTGTTCCGCGCGGAATTGGGCGCTTCAAAAGATGACGGCGTCAACAGTCTGATACGCATGAGCTATGACATTCTCGGACTTATGACCTACTTCACCACCGGAGAAGACGAAACGAGGGCGTGGACGATCAAGAAAAATTCAACGGCTCCCGAAGCGGGCATGGCAATACATACGGATTTCAAAGAAAAATTCATTCGCGCGGAGGTGATTCATTGCGACAAACTTTTGGAATCGGGCGCGTATTCTTTGGCAAAAGAAAAAGGCTGGGTGCGAACGGAAGGAAAAGAATATATCGTGCAGGATGGGGATGTTATAGAGTTTAGGATTTAATAAAAAACCCGAGACATTGCGTCTCGGGTTTTGCGTTAAAAAAGAACTACTTTGTTTTTTTGCTGTTGATTGCTGCGTGAGCGGCGGCCAGTCGCGCGACGGGAATTCTCATCGGCGAGCAGGAAACATATGAGAGTCCGATGGAGTGACAGAATGCGATTGACCTCGGTTCTCCCCCATGTTCTCCGCATATGCCAACCTTGAGTTCGGGTCGCGTTTTGCGTCCGTCTTCTATCGCCATGCGCATCAATTTTCCGACGCCGTTTACATCCAATATCTCAAACGGATTATCCAGCAGAATTTCATGCTCGTTATAGAACGGCAAGAATTTATTTTCAGCGTCTTCTCTTGAAAATGAGAAAGTCGCTTGAGACAAATCATTTGTTCCGAATGAGAAAAATTCCGCTGTTTTTGCCAGCTCATCGGCGCGCAAGCAAGCGCGTACGGTTTCCATCATGGTTCCGAACGAGAAAGCGACGGAGATGTTCCGTTTTTCCTCAATCTCTTCGGCTATCTCTTTTGCTGAAACAAGCATCGGCTTGATTTCTTGCGCGGAAATAACTTGCGGAATCATAATTTCAGGGACAATGGTCGTTCCTTCTTCTTCGCAGTCGGCCGCGGCTTCAAGAATCGCGCGCAGCTGCATATTATAGATTTCAGGATTGGTCAGACCAAGACGAACTCCGCGATGTCCGAGCATCGGGTTGGTTTCCCGAAGCGCTCGTACGGCGGAAAGCAATTTTTTGTTGCGTTCGCCTTCTTCCGTTCCTTCTGTTTCGCGAATCTTATCAAGGAGATCAAGTTCTCCCGGTAAGAATTCATGGAGCGGAGGATCAAGCAATCGGACGGTAACGGGAAGCGGAGCCATGGCAAGAAAAATTTGTCTGAAATCTTTCCGTTGCATATCCGCAAGTTTGCGAAGGGCTTCCGTTCTTTTTTTCGGAGAATCGGAAACAATCATATCCACCATGATGGGCAAGCGGTCGGTGTCGTTGAACATCCGTTCCGTACGAACCAAACCGATACCGGTCGCTCCGTACTCGCGGGCTTTCTTCGCGCCGTCCGGGGTGTCCGCATTCGCGCGCACTTTGAGCGTAGCAAATCGGTCGGCCCACGAAAGCAGAGTTTTCAGATCCTCGGAAAATTCGGGAGGCACGACGGGAATTTCTCCCAGATATACTTTCCCGGTTCCGCCGTCAATCGTAATCACGTCTCCTTCGTACAGTTTGTATTCTCCGACGTCAGCTGTTTTTCCTCGGACATCAACTTTGATGCCTTCGGCTCCCGCGACGCACGGTTTGCCCATTCCTCTCGCGACAACGGCCGCATGAGAAGTTTTGCCTCCGCGTGAAGTGAGAATTCCCACCGCTGCGAAGAATCCATGAATGTCTTCCGGTTTTGTTTCTTCCCGAACCAGAATGACTTTGCGACCCATGTCGCGCCATTTTTCGGCTTCATCGGCATCAAAGACAATTTGTCCTGATGATGCGCCCGGCGAAGCGGAAAGTCCTGTTGCAATGGGAATTCCTTCATATCTTTTGTCCAATTGGGGACTTAAGAGTTGGGTGAGGTCATCGGGTTTGATGCGAAGGACCGCTTGTTTTTTGGTAATCAAACCTTCTTTTGCCATTTCAACCGAAGTGCGAACTTGCGCGACGGTATTCATTTTGCCGTTGCGGGTTTGGAGACAGTAGAGAACGCCTTTTTCTATAGTGTACTCATAATCCTGCACTTCGTGGTAATGCGCTTCCAATTTATTGCGAAGCTCTACTAGTTGGCGATATATGTCGGGCATTTCGGTTGCCATTTCTTTGACAGGTTTTGGCGTGCGAGTGCCGGCGACAACGTCTTCTCCTTGCGCGTTGACGAGATATTCACCGTACATTTCATTGCTGCCTGTTCCCGGGTCGCGCGTAAAGCCGACGCCGGTCGCCGAGTCATCGCCCATGTTTCCAAAAACCATTGTTACGACATTGACGGCCGTGCCGTTTGCCATATCTTTGGTAATTTTAAATTGACGGCGATAATCACGCGCACGTTTTCCGTTCCAAGAACGAAACACGGCGAGTATGGCAATTTCCAATTGTTCGCGGGGGTCGCGAGGAAAAGGCTTGCCGGTATGCGATTTTACGACTTCCAAGAAACGATACGTCGCTTCTGTTAAATTTTCAGTCGTAAGGTCAACGTCTTTTTCGACGCCGGCTCGTTCTTTGATTTCATCAAAGACATCATCAAATTTTTCATCGGGAACGCCCAACGCAACCTTTCCGAAAAGCTGTACGAAACGGCGATAGGCGTCCCAAGCAAAGCGAGGGTTCCCCGTGCGTTCAATCAGTCCGATGACCGTGGTTTCATTCAATCCCAGGTTTAAGATGGTATCCATCATTCCCGGCATAGACATCGCCGAGCCGGAACGGACGGAAACGAGGAGGGGATTGAGGGCCCCGCCGAATTGTTTTCCCGTTTGCCGTTCCAACTCTTTAATGTGGACGGCGATTTCTGATTTGAGAGTGTGCGGCAATTTGGCTGTTTCATCCTCCAAATAGTTCGAGCATGCTTCCGTTGAGATGACAAATCCCGGAGGGATATTGAGCCCAATCTGCGTCATTTCGCAGAGATTTGCGCCCTTGCCTCCAAGAAGCATTTTGTTCTTGCCGTCGCCTTCGTAAAAGCTAAATACACTTTTAGCCATTTGTTGCCTCCTATTTTTGCAGTTGTTTTATTTCAAATAGCGTTTTTCGCTGTTATTGTTGTATTACAAAAAATGAGTTTTGTCAAGTTATTTTTGTTTTTTTGACGCCAGAACGGTATAATAAATATGAATTAAAAATTATTTTTTTATGAATGAACAATTTCCCGTAGAAGAGAACAAAAAAGAAGCGGGTTTGGAATTTGATCTTTTTACCGAGGCGGCGATAGATTCCGGGTTAAAAGTGAAGCTCCCGCCAAAAGGAACGGAAGCATATATTCGGCTTTTCGGATTATGCAAAAAGTATTCCAATGCGGTGCACTCCGACGTTACCGGAAAAAGCGGCGAAGGGTTTGCTTCGGGGAGAGCAAGGAGGGAATTTCACAATGAATTATGCAAGATGCTTTTCGGTACGGAATACGATAAGACGAGCGGAGACAAGATAATGACCGCTTCCAATTTCGCGCATTTGGTCGCCGGACGCGATCAATACGCGACATAAAAGCAAAAAGAAAAATGTCATTGAAATTAGGACACGAAAAGGTTATACTGCAAGGATATGACAAAGAGCTATGACCATAAAAAAGTAGAAAGTAAATGGCAGAGAGAGTGGGAGAAGGCGGAGATCTATAAAACCCCTGCTTCGCCAGAGGCTTCGCAGGGCAAGTCAAAGTGTTACGTTCTTGATATGTTCCCGTATCCTTCGGGGGAGGGACTCCATGTCGGGCATCCGAAAGGATATATCGCCACGGACGCATATTCTCGTTTTAAAAAAATGAGCGGGTTTAACATTCTTCATCCGATGGGATGGGACGCCTTCGGTTTGCCCGCGGAACAATACGCCATCAAAAATAAAATCCAGCCGCAGAAAGCGGTGGAGAAAAATGTCGCTCGTTTTAAAGAACAGCTTTCTCTCCTCGGGCTTAACTATGATTGGGAAAGAGAAATAAACACGACGGATACCAAGTACTATAAATGGACGCAATGGATTTTCTTGAAACTTTTGGAAAAAGGGTTGGCGTATGAATCATATGAGCCTATCAATTGGTGCCCCGGCTGTCAGACCGGACTTTCCAATGAAGATCTTGACGGAAATAATTGCGAACGATGCGGAAGTCTTGTGGAGAAAAAGCCGATGAGGCAATGGATGCTTCGGATCACGGACTATGCCGATCGTCTTTTGGCGGATCTGGATACTTTGAACTGGCCGGAGTCCATTAAAGAGGCGCAGAGGAATTGGATAGGAAGATCAGAGGGATCGCTGATACGGTTTAGAATAAAAAGCAACAGGCAAAAAGAAAAAAGGGAGAACGACGAACTGGAAGTTTTTACGACCAGGCCGGATACTCTCTTTGGCTCTACCTATTGCGTCATGGCGCCGGAACATAAACTTTTGGATGAATGGAAAGACTTGATTGAAAATTGGAACGAGGTAGAAACATATCGCGAGGAGATGAAGAAGAAGACGGAAATTGAACGAACGGCGGAAGGGAAGGAGAAGACTGGAGTAAAGCTCTTGGGAATTACCGCGAAGAATCCGGCGAACGGAGAGGAACTCCCCGTTTTTATCGCAGATTATGTTTTGGCTCAATACGGCACGGGCGCCATTATGGCGGTTCCGGCCCATGACACGCGCGACTACGCCTTCGCAAAGAAATTTGAATTGCCGATAAAAGAAGTTATCAGCGGAGGAGATATTTCCGAAGAAGCGTATACGGGCGATGGCGAGCTTGTGAATTCCGGGAATTTTTCCGGCATGCCGGTTGCGGAAGCGAAAAAAGCGGTTACGGAATTTGTCGGCGGAAAATTGAAGACGACGTACAAACTTCGCGAGTGGGTGTTTTCCCGCCAGCGATATTGGGGCGAACCGATTCCCGTTATTCATTGCGAACGATGCGGTGTCGTTCCCGTGCCCGAAAAAGATTTGCCGGTAAAACTGCCGGAAGTGGAATTTTATGAACCGTCCGGAACGGGAGAATCTCCGCTCGTGAACATTCATGATTGGGTGAATGTGAAATGTCCGGTCTGCCGAGGCGATGCCAAACGCGAAACGAATACGATGCCTCAATGGGCGGGTTCTTCGTGGTACTATCTGCGATATATTGACCCTCGCAATCAAGACGCGCTGGTTTCCAAAGAAAAAGAACAATACTGGTCGCCGGTTGACCTTTATGTCGGGGGAGCTGAGCACGCAACGAGACATCTGATCTACGCGCGTTTTTGGCATAAATTCCTCTACGATATCGGCGCGGTGAATTATCTTGAACCGTTCAACCGGTTGCAGAACGTGGGACTCATTATGGCGGAGGACGGAAGAAAAATGAGCAAGCGATGGGGGAATGTCATCAATCCCGATGATATCGTGGAAACCTATGGCGCCGACACGCTGCGCGTGTATGAAATGTTCATGGGGCCTTTTGACCAGTCTTCGGCGTGGAGTACGGAAAGCATTATCGGCCCGCGCAGATTTTTGGAAAAAGTTTGGAAGCTTGCAGAACGAGCAAAAAGAAAAAAGGAAAAAGAAAAAAGCACGACGGAAAACGGAAAACTGGAAACTTTGTATCATCAAACCATTAAAAGAGTTTCTGAGAATATAGAAGACTTCAAATTCAATACGGCTATTTCCGGCATGATGATTTTCTTGAATGAGTTGGAAAAAGCCGAATTCGCAAGCAAAGAAATGTACGAAGGATTTTTGAAGCTTCTGACTCCGTTCGCTCCGCACATAACCGAGGAGTTGTGGCATGAGCTTGGAAATGATACATTCATTTACAACGAACCGTGGCCGGCGTTTGATCAGACAAAGATTATCAGCGACGTTATGTCTATTGTCGTTCAGGTAAACGGGAAGATGCGGGCGATGTTTGAGATTGGCCGAGGGGCGGGAGAAGAGGAAGTGAAGTCGGCTGCCTTGGCGATTCCCGAAGTTCGGAAGTGGGTGGGAGAAAATGAACCAAAAAAAGTGATTTACGTCAAAGAGAAGCTGGTGAGCGTGGTTTTATAGGAGAAGAAAATTATTTTTGAATGATAAAATATCTTTATTTAAAGCCATATTTTCTCATTTTAAGAGATCCACTTGAAAAACGCTTGCAATTGTTTGACATATATGATAATAAGATGTTATATTAAAACGTAAAGATTTATAGGCCTGGCAAGTCGCCAAAATAAACGAAACAAAATTCGCGAGGAATTCGTTACGTTAAAGTTAAAAAAAATTATTCAAATAATTCATTTTGTATGTCATCAGTTATTACATTTAGACCAAAACAGGTAACGAAGAGCTTGCTTTCTACGATACCCCCGAGGGCGCGCGATGTTATCGTCGGCCGTTTTGGTTTGGACGAAATACCGGAAAGAAAGACGCTTGAAGCTATCGGTAATACCTATGGCATTACGAGAGAGCGCGTTCGTCAGATAGAAAACTTCGCCATCGCTTCTTTGAAGAAGTCCGAGGCGTTTACGAAATCTTCCGCTGTTTTTGAAGAACTCAGAAAGACTCTTGAAACTCTCGGAGGCATCATGAGCGAGGAAGACTTCCTTGAATATCTTTCTAACGATAAAGTTGTTCAGAACCACATCACCTTGTATTTGGTCTTGTCCGACGAATTCACGAAACACAAAGAGGATAATAACTTCAAACACCGCTGGTCTGTCAACGACGATATTGCTGACGAGGTGCATGCCGCTCTCCGCGATCTTCATGGAGATGTTTCCGAAAATGATTTGATTCCCGAAAAAGAAATCCTTGAAAAATTCCTGGATCGCGTAAAGGTGGAAGGAAAACAGAAAAATGAAGAGACCGCCAAAAGATGGCTTGGTATTTCCAAAGTTCTCGGAAAAAATACTCTCGGCGACTGGGGTGTCGCTTCCTCTCCGAACATTAGCGCCAGAGGCATAAGAGATTATTCTTTCTTGGTTATCCGCCGACATGGTTCTCCGATGCACTTCACGGAAGTCGCAAAGAAAATCTCAGAAACATTCGGAAAGAAAGCTCACGTCGCTACCTGCCACAATGAACTCATTAAAGACGATCGTTTTGTTCTCGTCGGACGCGGACTCTACGTTCTCTCCGAATGGGGCTACACCGGAGGTGTCGTCAAAGACGTCATCCGCCATGTTCTTGAAAAGAACGGCCCGCTCACGAAACAAGAAATCGTTGAGAAGGTTATGAAAGAAAGATACGTCAAAGAAAACACCATCTTGGTCAATCTCCAGAACGCAAAATACTTCAAGAAAGACAAAGAAGGGAAATATCATATTGCGTAAGCAAATTAAAAAAGGCTGTTCCGAAAGGAGGCCTTTTTTTTGCAAAGAAAGAGAAAAATAAAATCACAAAATTAAAATCTCAAGTTCCAAATAAATCACAAAAAGCAATATCAAAATTATAAACACGACGTTTCTGTTTTATTTTTTGAATTTGAAAATTGAGTTTTATTTGGAACTTATAATTTTTGAATTTGGTGCTTCTTGGTATGGCATGTATCTTTTGAAATTTTGTTCGTTTGTGGTATTCTGAAAAACAGTTTTGTTGTTTGAGGAGTATACATATGTGCGGAATTATTGGCGCATTTTCTAAAAAAGACGCCGCGGAGCTGGTGATATCGGGGCTTATCGCTTTGCAACATCGCGGGCAGGAATCTTGGGGTATTTTGTCGTATGAGGGAAAAGACGGGGAAAGATTCCATTCTCATCGCGCTCGCGGTTTTGTCGAGTCTGATGCCGAAACTTTATCGCGACTGAAAGGGAACATTGCGATCGGACACGTTCGCTACGGAACATCCGGAGGAAATAATCTTCGCAATGCCCAGCCATTCTTCGGAGAAACGCGGTTCGGAGGGATTGGTATCGCTCACAATGGAAATTTAATCAATACGGAAGAGATACGGGATTTTCATTTGCAGGGCGGAAGCATTTACCAGTCTACGAGCGATACGGAGGTATTTCTTCATCTCTTGTCTCAGAGCAAAAAAGAAACGTTCAAAGAATGTCTGACGGATGCGCTTCAAAAAGTGAAGGGGGCGTATTCGCTGGTCATCCTTACCGAAGAAGGAAACATTATCGGAGTTCGCGATCCTCGCGGATTTCGCCCTCTTTCTCTGGCAAAAAAAGACGGTTGTTTTCTGCTCGCTTCGGAAACCTGCGCGTGGAACGAGATGGGCGCGGAGTTTGTCCGAGAAATACAGCCGGGAGAAATGGTGTTTGTTTCCGCTGATGCCGTTGAAAGTTCGTTTCCCTTTAAAAAAGAAAAACACGCGAACTGCATTTTTGAACAAGTCTATTTTGCCCGTCCCGACAGTTTGATAGATGATTTGCTCGTTTCTTCTTCCCGGTATCGCATCGGGAAAATTCTCGCGAAGGAAGCGCCGGTTTCAGCCGATTTTGTTTCGCCTGTTCCGGAATCTGGAGTAGCTTCAGCGGAAGGGTTTGCAAAAGTTTCCGGTCTTCGGTTGAAACGCGGGTTGATTCGGAAGCGGAGTTATAATGCTCGGACTTTTATCCAGCCTTCGGAAGCGCTTCGCGAAGACGGCGCTCGCCGGAAGTATTGTCCGGACCCCGGAGTTCTTTCGGGAAAAAGGGTGGTTTTTGTTGATGACTCTATCGTCAGAGGGACAACCTTTCGCTTGTTGGTGCAAATGGCGAAGGAAGCCGGCGCGACAGAGGTTCATATTCGTATCGCGAGCCCGCCTTTCAGACATCACTGCATTTACGGCATTGATACGCCCTCCGATGACGAACTTTTGGCTTCAAACATGAGCATTGAAGAAATGCGAAAATATCTGAATGCCGATTCGCTCGCTTTTATTTCTTTGGAAGGACTGCATGCCGCTCTCGGAGAAGAGAAGTTCCCGGAATGCAGCCGTTTCTGCAACGCTTGTTTTACGGGGAAATATCCCGTTCTGTAATTTTATCCCGGCTCTTTGCGAGCCGGGATTTTTATGAACACTTTTACCTTTATCCTTTGCCGGCTTTGTTGTATTATAGAAGTACTATGTTCGGGCCTTTTGATCTCATCTTTACCATATTTGGTTTCGCTTTGTCCTTCGCTCCGTATTGGGCGCCGGTATTTTTCGGAATCATCTTTTGGAACCTTTGGATGCAGTACGTGCAGATGCAGCATTTGGCGAAGATCAAGTGGGTGATGATCGGAATACGTTTGCCGAAAAACATTATGAAGACGCCGCTCTCCATGGAGCTGGTGCTTTCGGCCTTGCATCAAACCTCGGAAGGAAACTGGTATGAGAAAACGTGGCTGGGAAAACTCAAACCGACGTTCTCTCTGGAGATTGCTTCCATTGGAGGAGATATCCATTTCTTTATACGAACCAGCGCTCAATTTAAGAATTTTATTGAGGCGCAATTATATTCGCAATTCCCGGGAATAGAATTGTACGAAGCGGAAGACTATACCGAAATGATGGATCTCAAAGGTTTCGGTTCTGAATGGGAAATGTGGGCGACGGAATTCAAACTGACCAAAGAAGATGCCTATCCGATAAAAACCTACGTTGATTACAAATTGGATACGGCTATCAAGAAAGAAGAAGAAGCGGGAGGAAGAACCGATCCTTTGTCTCCCGCAGTGGAATTCATGGGCTCTATCGGAAAGAAAGAACAGATCTGTATCCAGATATTGGTACGCGCGACCGGAAAGAGGTTTAGAAAACCCGGTAAGTTTTTTGAAAAACAAGACTGGAAAGCGGAGGCAAAAAATTTGGTGAAGAAGATTCAGAGCAAGGCTGGAGAAAAAATGAGCAAAGCCGATTCTGAAGCTATCTCGGCGATTGAACGCGAAGTTTCAAAATTCGGTTTTGACTGCGGCATTCGCGTGGTCTATCTCGGGGAGAAAGGTTCCTGGACGCCTCTCAATATACCGGGACTCATCGGCATGATGAAACATTATAGTTCCGATGTCTTGAATGGGTTTAAAATGAAAGATCCTACCGGCGTTGATTATCCGTGGCAGGGAATTTTATGGAATAAAGTCTCGGATCAGAAGAAACACATGTTCAATGCTTTTAAAGCGCGCGGGTATTTCTACCTTCCGTTCAAAAAGAAGCCGTTCATTCTGAATACCGAAGAACTGGCTACGATATATCACTTCCCGGGAGGAATGGAAGAAACCCCAGGATTTATTACGTTAAGCTCGCATAAAGCCGAACCGCCGGCAAACTTGCCCGTGTAAAAGATGAGTGAATTTCAAAATATATTGGAGGAAATAAAAAAGAGGAATTTATTTCGGCGGCGGTTGAGATGGATCTTGACCGTTGCGCTTTTTTTGTCGTGCGCCTATGTTTCGTTTTTTATTTTTGTTCCCGGACTTTCTGTTCCCAAAGAAAAGATGTTTGAAATACCGAAAGGTTCCACTCTTTCCGAAACCGCTTTTGCTTTGGAAAACAAAGGGGTCGTCCGTTCGGCGTTTTTTCTGCGCGCTTATATCGCGATAGTAAAAAACGATCGGCCGGTTATTTCGGGATTTTACCTGCTTTCCGAAACAGAGCCCTTGTATGAAATTGCCGATCGTATCGTCTCGGGAGAGTACCGCGTCAGCAAGGTAAAAATACTCATTCCGGAAGGATTTGATGCTGAAGACGCGCAAAAGGCGGTTGTGTCGTCAGTTCCTTCTTTTGAAGGGGTGAAATTCCTTTCATTGGCAAAACAAAACGAGGGGTATCTTTTTCCCGACACGTATTTCTTTTTCTCTATCGTCAAACCCGAAGAAGTGATTCTCGCGATGCGGAAAAATTTTGACGAGAAAATACAACCCCTCCAAAATAAAATATCAGCGTCCGGACACCCGCTTTCTGAGATTATAACCATGGCTTCCATTATTGAAAGGGAAACCGTAACTCCTGCCGATCGCCGCATCGTTTCGGGAATTTTATGGAAAAGAATAAAGCTTGGCATGCCTCTGCAGGTTGATGCCGTATTTGATTACGTAAACGGAAAGACTACTCATGACTTAACCGCGGAAGATTTGAAAGCCGATTCTCCTTACAATACCTATACCAACAAAGGGCTTCCCCCGGGTCCGATTTGCAATCCCGGACTTGATACGATTCTTGCGGCGATTGAGCCGACAAAGACTTCTTATTTGTATTATCTTTCCGATAAAACGGGGAAGATGCACTATGCGAAAACTTTTGACGAGCATGTGAGAAACAAACAGAAGTATCTTAAATAGTTGAAAAAAACAGGGATTCTGATACTCTGAGGACAGGTGCTTTTACGGGAGGTATTTTTATGGTGCTTCGCAAAGGAACGATCCGCATGCTAAAAAATATGCTTGATCGGATCTCTTTGGCTCTCATTTTATTCCTTACCATGTTAATCTATCTTTTGGCCTTTGTAAGGATCAGTTGGCCAGCTATTACCGCTCTTTCTCTTTTTATCGCTTTCCTGATTGCCATTCAAACAGCCATTTTTATGACGATTCGCGATCAGTAAAAATCTCCTCAAAAAGCATGACGCTTTTGGGGAGATTTATTTTTACTACGGAGACACCGCGCGGTCAAAGTCAATCAGATAAATTCTCGGCTTTTTTGAGAAATCAACATCCCCGTTTTCTTTTCGAAAAAAACGAAGGCAGAAATTTCCGTCATGAGGATGACCATGGACTATTCCCGATTCGTTGAGTATTGTTATTATTTTCTTTTTTTCTTTATCCAGTTCCTGTGAAAAATCGCCGGACATCTTTTCCCAACTTTTGAAAGAAATGTCCAATATTCCGCTCGCGACGTCAATCAATCCGTTTTTGTTTTGATGAAAGGAAAGTATCGGTTCGATGGGGACATAATTGAAACCGGCGCTTTTCCATACCTCGTGGTTCTCGTAGGCTTCTTTCCAAGAGGAAAAAGCTTCGGGGGCAATATGGCGGAATATCGCTTTGTCTTTCAGTTCTCCTCCGACAAGGGTTGTTCCCGAGCCTGTTTTGGCAAATTCTTCTCTGGAAAAATGGCCGGAAGAAATTTGAGTATTGTTATAGAGAGGCGGTTCTACGAGGGCATTTCCAAGATTTTTTTTCGCCAGATTCAGTAATTCCTTTCTTTCTTTTTCTGTCGGCGCTGAATGGATCGCTTTGGCATATTCCTTTCGGAGATCAACATCTTCTCCCGAGAGTCCTTGCTTTATAAGTTTTGCGCGAAGTTCCTGGGGCGCGTATTGAATCATTTTAACGGACGCTTTTTTGATTGCGAAACTTTCCTTTGAGAGTCCGATTCGTATAAAACCGATTCTTTCTTCTTCCGGTATGTTGCTTATCGCTTTAACGCAAGCCAACTCCGTTTCTTCGTTTTGTATCTCAAATGCTTTTCGCAGAAGTTCCGATCTTATCTCGCTGCGGGCTCCTCCTATGGCTTCTATCGCTATTTTCTGCGTTTCGGGATCATCGCTCTTTAAACCATTCTCTACATAGGATGGGAATTCTTCTACGTGAAGCCTTTTTGTTTTTTCTCGGGCGATTTCTCTGTTTTGCGAAGATTTTCTTGAATGTTTTTGAAATGACAAAAAAACAGCAGCTTCTCGCGCTATTTCTTCTTTCGGGAGATTTTCTTTGTCTCTTAAATATCGTTCAAAAGAATGCTCCGATATTTTTTCTTGGCCGGGAATCTCATACATTTTAAGAAAGTCCGGTCTTTTTTCGGGGGTCGGTGATGTTTCCATTCATAAATTGTATCACAGAGACGTCTTTATTGAAAAACCGAGAAAAAAGGAT
>CALREZ010000004.1:33815-59537 GCA_943356445.1 Candidatus Nomurabacteria bacterium | reverse complement strand
CATTTCGGGATTGATTTAACTGCGCCGATGGAGTTTATTAACAGGAAAGTGTTTCCAAGGTATTGATTAGAAAACGGACAACAAAAGGCGCCCCGATATATCGGGGCGCCTGACACTTTTTGTTTAGTCGGTTTCTACCGCCTTAAAGTTTATGGGAGGTTTTTCCTGTTCTTCTTTAGTCTCTTGCTGTCCCGGACAAAAATCATCCTGTGACAATAAACAAGCAACACACCCGTTGGCGTAAAGACACCCTTCACACATTTCGCAACGTTCAGTCATTTTGGCTTTCCTCTTGGTTGTTAGTGAACGAACTTTAACTTATATCAATATACCATACTTAAAATTATAAGTCAACCTATTCTAAAAAATTCTGCGAGCAAAAAGAAGGAGAAAATCATACCACCGAGATCGGAACATTTCCGGAGTAAACAAAACGGAATCAGTTTTCCATACTTCTAAAATCTTAGAAAGATCACGTACCATGACAAGACGATCAAAAAATACCCCGGCTTCCGCGTTCCACCCAAAAGAAAGAGGGTCAAGATTCCCCGACCCGACCATTCCAACATGGTCATCAATAAGAAGAACCTTCGCGTGATTCATCTCGCGAGAAAGAAAACCGACAGCGCCGAGCTTTTCAAAGAAAGCAATTTGAAAATAGTTGATGCGATTCATTATCCAGCCGTTATCGGTATTTTGAGGAACCATAATCTCCACCAAAACACCGCGGAGAATCGCTTCATGGAGTCTTGCCAAAAGCCAGCGTCTGGGAAAAAAATAGGGCGTCACTAAAACAATGGACTGCTGCGCTTTCCGTATATTTTCTTCATATTGTTCGCGTATCCCCAACCACCTCCCCCCGATACCATGTTCAATAAACCATGCTCGCGCTTTTCTTAATACGGGCTTTTTTCCAGCGAGAAACGAGAGCTCAACATTTTTTCTTCCTCCGCACTCTTTATAGACCCGAGCAAACGACCGGAGAGAAGAGGCGAGCAATCTTTTTCCTTTTATGCGAACCTGCAAATCTTTCCACGGAGCATATGCTCCGCTGATATTCACCCCGCCCAAAAAAACAACGCTTTCGTCAACGATAAGTATCTTTCGGTGAAGACGCCGAAACCAATAACTGAAAAAAAGCACTTCCACGCCGGCGCGACGGAGCGTTTGAACCACTTCCGAAGAAAGTCCATAACTCCCGAAAGAATCCAGAATAAGAACAACGCGAACACCCGCGCGAGCCTTGTCGCTTAAAACGGAAAGAAAATCAAAACCTTTCGTATCTCCCTGAAAAGCGTACATTTCCAAGTAAACGCTTTTTGTCGCGCCGGAAATAGCCGAGAGCATGCCCTTCCAAGCCGATTGAGAGGTGGTATAAAAACGATAGCGCATAAAGATATTTTTTAACTTATTTCACCACAGAAATTAAAGGTACCGCCTCTGAGACGGCGATGATCTCAAACTTCGTCCTCCCGAGAACTCTTCCACGAGAATCAGTCACATCAACTCGCCATTTTCCGGGACGGATATTGGATTTCTCGGAGAAACCTCTGTACCCTTCGTTGCTTCCGCCGTAAATGGGAAAACGGATATTGGCGGATATCACCCAGTTTCCTGAAGATTCATCATAATACTGCCAACTATGCATAATATCCGTGTCTAATCTGGTCGGAGCAAAAACCGCGCTGTAAAAGAAAAGAGATTCTCCGGAAACGACGTGAACATTTTCATAAAGGTCAAAAATATCATACCAATGCCGCTGTTCGTCTTGAAAATAGTATTTTCCACCCGTGGTTCTTTCCATGTAGTGATATACCCCGCCGTCTTTCAGCGCCAAAGGTACGGGAGGAATAAGATTCGTGAAATAGAAAAAATTTATGGCAAAAAAGACGCCGCCGATACTGAGAAGAAGTTTCCTTTGATTCAACCGCGCTTCTTTCGGCAAAAAAAGATATAAAAAATGAATAAAACCGCCGATCATAAAAAGACTCACGGCGCCGGATAAAAGAAAAACCCAATCTCCCATCTTTCCGATCACAATGGGAACAAAAAGTATCATCTGAAAAAACACGACCGTAAAAAGAATGATGATCTGAAAATTAAGGTGAAGATATTTCTCCTTAAAAAATTCATTCCCAAGAAAAAGTCCGATAACGATCAGCAAAAAAGGCCAGCTCGTCGCGAGCACCGCGCTTCGCATGTAAAAAATAGTGAAACCGGAAAAAAGCGCGCCCAAGGCGAAAGAAATGAGAAAATGCAGCCAGACATCACCCTTCCTGAAAATCCCCCACCGGAGAATTCCGTGACGAGAAACATTCAAAGCGACGATGGCAAAAGAGCCGACAAAGAGCCACCCGAAAAGAATGGAAATATCCAAAAGGCTGTCTATTCTCCAGAGAGTAAAATTATCAAAAATAAATCCGGAAACAAAAACAACGAAAGAAACGATCTTCTCGTGTTGTATCAGCCACCGCTTCAAAAATTCGCGAGAGGATTTATATGTGCTCATATTCTTAAGAATAGAGCAAAAAGCAAAAAGCAACAAGAGACGGCAAGTGGAAATATCCGTTCCCTTTTTACTGTTTGCTTTTTCCTTATTGCTTTCTATAATGCTTTTTTAAACGTCCGATAAAAGATTGCTTTGGCTATTTCCCCAACCAGGAGATATGCCAAAACAATTGAGGCAATAATCGCCATAATAAACGGCGAAAGCGGTTGGAACGACAGGACTTCCCCCAAAGGGGTGAACGGAATGATCCAAGCCAAAAAGACAATGCCTATCGTAGAAAAAACAACGGGGAGACTGGGTAAACTTCTGAAAAACGGCACGCGTTTCGTCCTGATAATATAGATGATGAGCACCTGGGTGGCAATAGACTCAATGAACCACCCCGTTTGGAATCCTCCGCCGGAAAGAGAAAATACTTTATAAAGCACAAAGAACGTCACGAAGTCAAAAACGGAACTGACCAGACCGAAAACGGCGATATATTTCCCAAAAAAGCGGGTATCCCAGCGAAGCGGATGGATGGTATCTTCTTCATCGGTGTTGTCGGAAGAAAGCGTTGTCTGCGAGGCATCGTAAAGAAAATTATTAAAAAGAATCTGCGCCGGAAGCATGGGGAGAAACGGGAGAAAAGCGGAAGCCCCCATCATGGAAAACATATTGCCGAAATTGGAACTGAACCCCATCTTGATATATTTGAGCGTATTCTGAAACGTCTTTCTTCCCTCAATAACCCCGTCTTTCAATACTTCCAAGCTTTTATCCAGCAAAATGATGTCTGCCGTTTCTTTGGCGACATCCACCGCGTTATTCACTGATATGCCTACATCAGCCGCTTTCAAAACAGGCGCATCGTTTATTCCGTCTCCCAGATACCCGACGACATTTCCTTGCTTCCGCAGAAGAACGACGATGCGCTCTTTCTGCTCGGGAGAAACGCGCGCGAAGATATTGGTTCCGGAAAGTTTGGCAGTCAGTTCGGAATCGGAAAGTTCGGCAACCTCGTCGCCATGCAGCACTCCGCGTATGGGAATTCCAATGTCTTTGCAAATGCGCTCGGTCAATGTCTCGCTATCCCCCGTCAAAACCTTCACTTCTATATGAAGCCCTTCCAACTCGCGGAGAGCGGGAGCAACGCTTGTTTTCGGCGGGTCAAGAAAAGCGGCAAAACCCAGAAAAATAAGCTCCGCTTCCTCGTTTTTAGCATACGTCTTTCTTTCGTCTTGAGGGACGATCTTTTCCGCAATGGCCAAAACCCGATACCCCTCCATAGAGAGACGATGATATTCCAAATCCTCCATCTTTGCCGTTTCTTCTGTAAAAGGATAACGGTCGCCGTTCGTCTGATAAGAAACGCAGTCGGAAAAAATACTTCTCGGCGCACCCTTACAGATAAGAGAACGTTCTTCTCCCCGATCAAATACCACAGAGTCTCTCCTTCTATGAAAATCAAACGGTATTTCGTCCACCTTTTTATACTCCGAAATATCCATTTTCCCGTGTTCTTCAATCGCCAGATCAAGCGCTCCTCTTTTTGCCGTATGCATCATACTGGAAAGATACGTCCGGATCATCACGTCTTTTGAATCTTTTCCGTTTATATCCACGCACTGAACCAGTGTAATTTTGTCCTGCGTCAGCGTTCCCGTCTTATCCGTGCAAAGAATGTTCATTCCACCGAAATTCTGGATTGCCGACATGTTTTTCACGATAACCTGTTTCTTGGACATCACCATGGAGCCTCTTGCCAAAGAAACGGAGATAATGACCGGCAAAAGTTCCGGGGTAAGCCCGACTGCTATCGCTACGGAGAACAAAAGCGAATCAAAGATATTATGCTTCATGACCGCGTTGATAAAAAACACGACGGTCACCATCACGAGCGTAAGCCGCATCACGAACACGCTGAAATTCCGTATGCCGCGATCAAAATCGGTTTCTTCTTCCGGTTTGGCAAGATGTTCCGCAATACGTCCAAATTCCGCAAGCTTCCCTGTCCGAAGAACGACCGCCGAAGCAAAACCGGTCACGACGCTGGAACCCATAAAAACAATTCGGTCGGAAGAAAGCGAGATTTCTTCACTTTTTGAAAGCAAAGCGGTTCCTTTTTCTTCGTCCGCATATTTTTCCACAGGAAACGATTCCCCAGTAAGAGAAGATTGGTTCACAAACAAGTCATCGGCCGAAAGAACGCGGCAGTCGGCAGGCACCACATCACCCGCGGAAAGTTCAATAATATCGCCGGGAACAATAAACCGAAGCGGCACTTCCCTTTTTTCTCCGTCTCTCCAAACGGTAACCGTTGAAGAAACCTGCGCCGCCAGTTTTTCCGCCACTTCTTCGGATTTGCGCGTGTTCACAAAATCCATAACGGCGGAAAGAAGCACCATAACAAGAATAATCACCGCATTCACCGCCTGTCCGAGAAAAAGCGAAACCACCGACGTCGCGATAAGCATCAGAAGAAGCGGGCTGTTGAATTTCTTAAGAAAAGCAACCAGCGGACGCAGCTTTTTCTTGCGGTATATTGCGTTTTCTCCGTAATCAAGGAGTCGTCGCTTTGCTTCTTTTGAAGAAAGTCCGCGGGTTGATTGAGAGGTTTTTATATCTTCCATAAAAGTTTTCTATTCGTCACCCAAGGCCGAGACCAGGGATCCACGTTTTTCTGTTATTGAAATAATTATACTCCAATAAAAGGTCTCATGCACAAAAAAAATCCCGGCCGAAACCGGGACTTTATAAAAACGCCATTATTTGCGTGGCATCGCTTTGATCTTTTGATGAAAAGAGATGGCTTCAAAAAAAAGAACAATAGCAAAAATGAAATATCCCCAAGAAGCAAAATCCATAAAAAAGCGAGCAACGCCGACAATGAGCCAGAGAACAGATCCGGCAACAAGCATCCAAAAAGTTTTTACCCAAAAAACACGGTCTTTCAGGTATTTGTCGGTTCCCGCTTGGGTGGCTCTTATGAGTCCTAAAAATAAAAAGACCCAAGAAGCAAGGACGATAATAAAGAGAAGAATTCCAAACATGTTAACCTCCGTTTTGAAGAAACCCATCCTTTCTCTTTTATACAACAGACAATAACAAAAGACAAGCCCCGCAAAAGCGCGTTGCGCTTGCGGGGCTAAAGAGTTATTTACTGAGCTGTTCTGAAAAATACATCGTAAAAAGGTAAGAAGAGATAACGACAAAAATAACAAAGAGCAACGACCATGCGTTGAGGGGAGCAAAAAGCGGGACAATGACCCAAACAAGAGTATTGATACCGTAAACATTTTTTGCTCTGACAAGATACGTTCGGTCTCGGATATGACGAGGTTCAACGCAAGACAGAGCGGCGATGATAACACAAGCTACGAGAAGTAAAAAAGCGGTTATTGCAACAATGATTGCCAACATATAGAGTATTCTCCGAAAAGACCAGACAAAAAAACAAAATCCCTTTTCCACGAGAGAGAGTATCACGAAAAAAAATAAATGTCTATCTCTTATTGAAAATCAATTTCAAATGGATACATCCCCATTCCGCAGGTTCCGTTCAAAACTCCCGGGTTTCGTACACCGAGATCAATTTCCGTCGTGCCGGTATTCGGAAGACTTTTCCCGATACCCAATTCAGGAATTCTGACAGACGAAGAACAATCAAAGGTCCCTTGAGTGGTTATTCTCAAAACGGTTGGAACCCCGGCCTTTGCAACCGTTGTTCTCGGAGTGAATCCGCCTTTGGCCGTAATTTCAATGATTTGTTTTCCGTCTTGAAGAGAAACATTGTTTACCGGAGAAACGGCGGTATTCCCTTGAGAAGTTGAGTTTCCGGAAAATACAACCGCGCCGGCGATAACCAATCCCGCGATAATAATAGAAAGTGAAATAGCTTTTGATGAAGACATAAGAATTAGAAGTTAAAGATCGGTTTAATAGCCCCTATTACCACTAAACTGTTAATGATATTAAAGAGAGCAAACGCGATAACCACCAACCCCGCCGTCTTGAAGAATACCCCTTTCTGTTTTCCCTGCCCTATGCCAACAGAACTAAAGCTTAAAACCGCCAGCGCGGGAAATGTTCCGAGCGCGAAGAAAAGCATCGTCAGTCCGCCTTTCATGAAATTTCCCGTAGAAAGCGCGTATATCTGCATGGACTGAGTAAAACCGCACGGAAGAAAAAAGGTGGCAATACCAGCCAGAAGAGGCGCCCCTGTGTGAGTCATATTGGAAATACCGAGCGCATGACGGGAAAGGAATTTCGGCATAACCAACTGAAAACGTTTCGCTCCATGAAAAACATCAAGCAAATTGATGCCCATAATGAGCATCACCAACCCCACCAAAAAACCGAGGATGAAGACTCCAAAAGAATTCAGTTGAAAAGCCGAGCCGATAGTACCGATAAGCCCGCCGAGCAAGAAAAAAGAGACGATGCGTCCGATATGAAACAGCGCCTGAGGTTTCAGACTCTTCCCTTCTTTGGCAAAAGTAGCGGACAAAGAAAGCACCAACCCTCCGACGACGGCCATACAACTGGAAAGCGAAGCAACAACCCCAATAAGAAAAACGGTTCCGTAGTTCATAGAACTCGCATCTACCAGATTTATCAGTCCCGTTTTTTGAAGAAGGACGAATAAAAGCACAAAGACGGCGGCAAGTGGGCCGGCAATCCAAAACTCCTTCCAATTCTTTCCGATAATTTCTTCATCAACGGAAAGTGAATAGCCTTTTTGAGAAAGCGTTTTTGTCAATTCTTCCGCGATTTCTTCTTCGGTTTTATTTCCAAAATCTCCGGAAACGGCAACGGTTTTTTTATGCGGATTCACTTTAGCCGTTTCAACGAAAGCAATGTCATCAAGCGTATGTTCGGTCACCAAAGCGCAAGATTTGCAGTGCATCCCGTGAACGTAAAAAGTATGTGTTTGTTTTTCTTTCATAATAGTTATTTTTGCGCTACCAGATTTTCGCAATTCCCCTCCGAATAGGCTTTCAGATTTTTCACGGAGGTATCAAGAATCCTCATAACCGCCTCGCGGGTATTAAAGGCGTTATGCGGCGTAATAATGACGTTTTGGTGCCAAATAAGATAATGATTGGCGAGTACCAGTTTCAATTCTTCTTCCATCGGATGTTCTCCGAGAAGCAAAGAAGTTTCATCGCTCGTATTTTTTTCTTCTTCCAGAACATCAAGCCCGGCTCCCGCAATAATTCCTTTCTCCAGCGCATATACCAGCGCGTCCGTTTCAACCAGCCCTCCGCGCGCCGTGTTGATAAGCCATGCGCCGCGCTTTATTTTTTCCACATTATCTTTATTGATCATGTGGTGGGTATGCTCGTTATAGGGAGCATAGAGGGAAATAATATCGGAGCGGCCAAGTATATCCTCAAAAGAAACATATTCAAATCCCAGCGCTTGCGCTTCGTCTTTTTTTTGAACAACATCGTAAGCAAGAACATTCATTCCAAACCCTTTCGCCATGCGAACCGCGTTCATTCCGATATGCCCCGTCCCGACGATGCCGATGGTTTTCCCTTTCAAGTCAAAACCGGTCAGGCCCTGCGTGGAAAACGAATGATTTATTTCTATATTTTTATAAGAGGTATAAATTTTTCGAGACAAAGCAAGCAAGAGCGCGAATGAAAATTCCGCGACGGTATTTTCACCATACGTCGGCACGTTGGAAACCTGTATATTCCGTTTTTTCGCTTCAGCCAAATCTATGTTATCAAAACCGGTGGAACGAGCCGCGATAAAACGCAGTTTCGGAAAACGATCCATTTCTTCCGCTCCAACCTTTGAATTGACAAAAACCGCCAACGCTTCGGCTTCCGAATCTTTGTATTCCGGATGTTTCTGCACTCCGCCATCCAAAAACGCGATCTCCCATTCCGGCATCCGAGAAGATACGTATTCTTTCTCCCACTCTTCGTTGTAAAAATAAATAAGTTTCATTATTTTCGTTTTTCTATCGGATAATATCTCTCTATACTATATCTTTTTTGTTTTTAAGCGAAGCGAATTGCTCACCACGGAAACGCTGGAGAACGCCATCGCGAGCGATGCGAGTATCGGATTGAATAAAATATGAAATGCCGGATAGAGCGCCCCCATAGCCACGGGAATGAGTATTATATTGTACCCAAAAGCCCAAAACAAATTCTGTTTTATCACGCGCATCGTCGCTTTGGAAAGTTTAATGGCCGAAGCGACGGAACGGATATCGGCATTGATAAGCGTAATATCGGCAGCCTCAATCGCCACATCGGTTCCCGTCCCCATCGCTATTCCCACATCGGAAGCGGCAAGAGCGGGGGCGTCATTGATTCCATCTCCCACCATGGCGACTTTCCTTCCTTCCGACTGGAGTTTCCGAACCGAAATTTCTTTTTCTTCCGGCATAACTTCAGACAAGATGTTCGTAATGCCAAGCTTTCCGCCGATAGCCTGCGCCGTTCGTTTGTTATCGCCCGTAATCATCACGACTTCAATACCCATTTTTTGAAGCAAAGAAACTCCTTCTTTCGCCGAATCTTTGATGGTATCGGAAACGGCGATAAGAGCGCGAAGCTCGCCGTTTTGAGCAAACATCATGACCGTCTTTCCTTCGTTTTCAAGCCTTGCGATATCTTCTTCGTGTTTTTCAAAAGAAATTCCGATTTCAGACAAGAGCTTCCGGTTTCCCAGCACCGCCTTCGCGTCTCCGATCATTCCCTCCACCCCAAGTCCTGACAGCGCTTTAAATTGTTCAACTTTTCTAACATCCGCCTTTTCCGCTTCCGCTTTTTTTATAATCGCCTCTGCCAGAGGATGCTCCGAACCTTTTTCCAAAGAAGCCGCTCCGGAAAGCGCAGAAACGCGATCTCCGGAAATAACCACGATATCAGTTACCTCCGGCATTCCTTTGGTGAGCGTTCCCGTTTTATCAAAAACAACCGTATCAATTTTGTGCGCCAATTCCAGACTCTCCGCGTCTTTTATCAGAATCCCGTGTTCCGCGCCTTTTCCCGTCCCTACCATTATCGCCGTCGGAGTCGCCAACCCCATCGCGCACGGACAAGCAATAATCAGCACGGCGATCATATTAAGAAGCGCGTAGGTAAGAACAGGAACAGGGCCGAAAATATACCAGAGAACAAAGGTCGCGACCGCGAGCATAAGCACGATCGGCACAAAATATGAGGAAACGAGATCCGCCACGCGCTGGATCGGCGCTTTGCTTCCCTGCGCTTCTTCCACCAGTTTTATAACATGCGCCAGCATCGTATCAGATCCGACTTTCGTCGCTTTAAACGTAAACGTTCCGGTTTTATTCATCGTTGCGCCGACAACCGTACCGCCTTTTGTTTTTTCAACCGGAATGCTTTCTCCCGTTATCATGGATTCGTCCACCGACGAGTTCCCATCCGCGACTTCGCCGTCAACGGGAATCTTTTCCCCGGGACGAACGCGGATCAGATCTCCGACGGAAACCTGCTCAATGGGAATATCAATTTCCACACCATCGCGGATCACCCGCGCCGTTTTTGCCTGAAGCGCGATCAATTTCCGTATCGCCTCCCCCGTTCCGGCTTTCGCTTTACTCTCAAAATACCGTCCGAGCAAGATAAGTCCAATGACAATGGTCGCCACATCA
The DNA here is from genome assembly GCA_943356445.1 of Candidatus Nomurabacteria bacterium. GTDB lineage: Bacteria > Patescibacteriota > Minisyncoccia > Phycocordibacterales > CAIJYI01 > CAIJYI01. The sequence continues at coordinate 49,404 of CALREZ010000004.1, read as the reverse complement.
AAATACGGCATCGGTTCAATGCCGATATTTTTTACGACTTCGGGAAAGATAGTAACAAAAGCGGAGTAAAAATATGCGATAGTCGTACCGATAGCAACCAGCGTATCCATATTGGCGGTACGATGTTTGAGAGCTGGAAGGGTCGCCCGGTAAAAAGCCGCCCCAATCCAAAATTGCACCGGCGTGGCAAGCATCATCTGAACCCAAAAAATCGTCAAAAATTTCGGCGCCGTCTCCATTAATATCGGAAAACTTCCCCATAAAATAAGCGCGCCGGAAACCAGACTGAAAATAACCTTATTTCTCAAAATAAAAAGCTCTTTCAGTTTTTCTTTTTTGGTTTCATCCTCATTTTTCACTTCCTCTTTCAGGAGCGCTTGATACCCGGCACCGGAAACCGCGGACATAATATGTTCATCGGTCGCCAAATTCGGATCATAAGAAACCGTCGCTTTTTCGGAAGCCAAATTGACCGAAGCTTCCCTCACCCCGGGAACTTTTTTCAAAGAATCTTCTATCAAAACCACGCAAGAAGCGCAGTGCATTCCCTTAATCGCAAATGTTTTTTTGGTTTCTTGCATGGTGATTATTTTACGATTATTTTTCCATGAAACATATTCATTCCGCAAGAATAGACATATTCCCCAGCTTTTTCCGGCGTAATCTCTACGGAAACTTTTTCATTCAAAGGAAGCGTTTTCCGTATATGAAAATCACCGATAACCACTTCCTCAAGACAACTGGACGGGTCGGTACGGAGAAAATTGAGCCGCGTCGTCTTACCGACGGGAATCGTAATAACCTCCGGAGAATATCCGCCGAGAACGGAAATATCCACAGAACCGGCAGACACGGAAACCGCTTTGCTTTTTTTCAGAAGAAAAAACCAATAAATGAAAGCGATAAAAAGAAAGCCTACTATAATAACGATTATTTTGTCGGGGGACATATTTTTGAGTTATTGATTAAAGCACCAAATTTAAAATTTTAAGCTCCAAATAAATTTCAAAATAAAAATCTAAAATATCAAACGTTTTTAATTTTGAAATTAAAATTTGTGATTTATTTGGAACTTGTGATTTTGAATTTTTTATTTTTATTATTTCTATTTTCTCTTCAATCTATATACCTTAAGTATTTCTCCCGTCGCTTCCTTTTCTTTGCCGTGTTTTATCTGGTGAACCAAACACGAACCGAGATGCCCTTCCATAAGCGCGTCTTCAACACCGGAAAGCGCCTGCTTTACGGCCGAAGTCTGCGTGATAATATCAATACAGTAGGCGTCTTTCTCCAGCATTTCTTGCAGACCCCTCACCTGCCCCTCTACGATCTTGAGCCGACGTATCAATTTTTGAGTATCCGTTTTCATCTTTTTATTCTATACCCCCATGGGGTATTATGTCAATTCATTTTTCTGTGCATAAAAAAGTTCCGAATTTTTCGGAACTTTTTTGCATATATTTCTTTTTATTTTTGATGTTTCTTTTTCCAATCTTCGTAAACGCTCTCGGCGACAACCTCCGCAACCTCTCTTCCTTTGTTTATTTCCTCTTGTATATCCATTTTTTCCCACAGATTGCGATACTCCGAGGCTTTAAAAGGACGAGCGAAGAGATCACGCGAACTTTTTTGCACTCCGGAGAGTTCGTCTTGCCCGTATACATGAGGAGGATGTCCTTCCAAAGCAGAAAAAATCGGAGCCTTCCATCTTTCTTCTATTTTTTTAACTTTCCTTTGAACTTTATACACACCGATAGACGCCACTTTTGCTTCAATACCGGCTTTATTCAACGCCGACATGAGAGGATCAAGAGACTCGCCGGTATTTATGACATCGGTCACCACCAAAACCTTAGTCAATGTCCGTCCGAATTTCTTTTCCACGTCTCCTTTAGCTTGTTCCATATACTCGGCTATTTTCTTCTCTTTTTCTTTTTTATCCTCTCCCTGTAAAGAACGCCCTCCGGCAAGAAATCTCGTTTCCGGAGTTATAAACCCCCGTTCTTTATAAGCCTTATCAAAGATTTTTCGGAAAATAGCCGTCGGAATTCTTCCCGACGCGTCATCGCCGATAATAAGCTGAATTTCTCCCGACTCCAGCAAAGGAGAAAGTTCCTCTAAAATTTTTTCTATCGGATCACGCAATTCAAGCACAAATTCCTCGGCGTACTGAAGATCTTCCGCGTGCCGACTTGCCGTATATCCGCCCATTTTCGGTTCAAAAGTTTCCATCGTTTTATTTTTCAAAACCATGAGTCATTTTCCATTTCTCATATGTTTCCGTCGCAAGCTGTTCGGATAATTCTCTTGCTTTGTTCACCATCTCTTGAGCTTTTTCGCCCTTTTCAGTACCGGTTATACCCCATTTGTTTTTATAGGTCTCAGCAAACAAATCTTGTCCCTCTTTTACCACCCCGGATATTTTTTGATTTCCGTACACATCCGGCATATAATCTCCTCCAAAATAAACCGGAGCATGCCAACGCTCGCTTATTTCTTTTACATAGGATTCCCCGTTTGTCGCGGTCATGGAAGCCACAACCGTTTCTACCCCCATATCATTCAAAACTTCCATTAAAGGATCAAGAGATCGTCCCGTCACGACGACATCGGTTACCACAAGAGCTTTTGAAAAAGGCTGTCCAAATTTCTTTTCTATATCCTTTTTAACCTCCTTTAGATATTCGGCCATTTTTTCTTTTTTCTCTACCTTCTCAAAAGCGAACAACCCGCGGCTTCCGGCAAGAAATCTCGTTTCCGGCGTCACAAATCCTTTTTCCTTATAGGCCAAATCAAAGATTTTGCGAAAAATCGCCGTCGGTATTCTTCCCGACGCGTCATCGCCGATAATAAGCTGTACCTCCCCGGATTCCAATTCGGAAGATAATTTTTCCAAAATTCTTTCCGTCGGCTTCCTCAACTCAAGAACCGTAGACGATACCCGCGCCATTTCCATTTCATTATCAAAATCAGTATTTTTTCCAAAAGTTTCCATACCGTACAGTATAAGATATTTTACCGATAAACCAAAACGACTTTCTCGGTATGCCTTTTTTTGATAAAATGAATCGTATGAAAAACAACGAACATGTCTATATAAAAAAAATCGGCGACCACGAAGGCTTTGAGGTCTGGCTCGTTGACGGTTCCCTCGTACGGCGGGATCTGGACGAAAATTTCACGGAATACGAGCATCACGCGCGATACAAATTCATTCCGGCAAACGAAATATGGATAGAGAAAGATACCAACGAAGAAGAATGGAAATACTTTTTAGAAAACTTGGATCTGGAACGGAAATATATCTCCGAAGGTTCAACCTTCGGAGAAGCGGTGGAAAAAGCGAACTCAATCGAACAAAAAGACCGACGAAATTCTCCGCGCATACAAAAGATTCTGGACTCGCATCATAAAAGAAAAGAAGCGCTGGAAAAAATACATAAAGAAAAAATGGAAGAATGGTGCGCCTCTTTTCTTACCGTATGGAGGATAGACGGCAGCATCGTCCGAGCGCTCTATATGGTGGATTACGCCGACGGCGGACACGATCTGGTCTACGATTTCGTACCCAAAAATGAAATATGGATAGAAGAAGTTCTGGATGAAAACGAAAGAAAATTCATTCTTCTCCATGAAATGCACGAGAGATACTTAATGTCGCAAGGAAAAGATTATCACCACGCCCACGAAGGGGCGACGATTATAGAAGCCCGCTATCGTAAAAATCCGGAAGAACTGGAAGAGAGAATGAAAGAAGAATGGGAGAAAAATAATTTTTAAAAAGAAAATCGCCCCATCTCGGGGCGATTTTGACAGATTAGACTCTTCTGTTTTCCAAAACAGAGAGCATCTCAATTACTGTGTCGGTTTCTTCGGTAATAAAGTTGGCATGGCGTCCTTTGTTTTCTCTCATCTCCACAAAAAGATTTTCAGAAATGCCGGCTCTTATTTTCTTGGGAGGAAAAAGCGAATCGTTTTCCGCCAGAAGGAAAGAAACCCGTATCCCCTTTTCTTTCAGAATAGGCAGAAGGAATCTCACATCCGTTTGAGCAATAGAAGAAGCTTCTCTCAAAGAACGAAGCGGGTGAGTAATAAACCTCCGTACCGTTCCATTGCCTACGCGCGCGGTTTTTTTCCAAAAAACCCCTTGTTTAATCGCATCCAGCACTCCGGAAAATAATTCTTTCACGTAAGCAAAAACGAACTCAAAAGGATTTCTCGGCTCCCCGAAACCGGCCGGATTCACAAAAACGATGTTTCTAAAAATTCCGGGTTCCAGAGTGGCGGCAAACGCCGTAATAATCGCGCCCTCCGAACACGCCACGACATCGGTTTTTTCCACTCCGCATTTTTTAAGTTCACGAAGCAGTAAACGAGCCTTCAAACCATAAACGTCCGAAGAACAAAGAACGGGAGAATCCGGAAAAACCGTATTCGCAACAAGAACACACTTTGTTTTTGAAAGCGACAGCAAGGGTTTCATATACGGCGTCAGCGATCTCGCGCCCCACCCAAAAACCACAAGAACCGGCACTTTCTTTTTTTCATCGTCTTTTTGCGGAAATGTTTTTGAAAATTTCACGCAATCTCCGCAATATCTCCCACCAAAAAAGACCTTAACCCCTCCTGACATTTTTCCTCCGAGTATTTCAATACAAACAAAACTGCAAAAAATAATACATCACATTTTTAATTTATGCAAATTATATTTATCTGATATAATACGCCCATGACTACACAAGAACATTCACAAACCGTTCGCACGATCGGAATCGGCGGAGCGGCAGGCGATGGAATCCGCGAAGCGGGGCTTCGCCTTACTGAACTTTTTAACCGGCTGGGGTATCAAAGTTTTCTTTCTTTTTCCTACCCTTCCATTATCAGAGGCGGACATAATTTTTCACGCCTTTCCATCTCCAAAGAAAAAATTTATTCCGATCATTCCGAAATGGATATATTGATAGCGGTCAATGCCGAATCCGCACGTCTCCATCTCGGAGAAATGAAGCCTGATGGTATTATTTTTATTGAACAAGCCTACGCGGAAGAGTTAAAAGATGCGGGAGTCCGCGTTATCCCCATCCCCATGGCCGATTTCGTTAAAGAGGCAAACGTGCGTCCAATAGCAAGAACAACGACGGGCTTAGGCGCGTTTGCTTTTACAGCAGGTTTAAGTTTGGAAAAAACAAAAGAACTTATTTCTTCCATTTTTCAAGATTACGGCGGGGACATCAACGCGACTCTTGCAGAAAAAGGCTATCTCCTTGCTGAAAAACTCAATCTTCCAAAATGGCAGGAAGGAACCGAAGGTTCTCCAGCTAATGAAAAAGCTATCATTACCGATGCAAACAAAGCTATCGGCAAAGGTCTTCTCGCTGCCGGCCTTGATTTTTATATCTCCTACCCGATGACCCCCGCATCTTCCCTCCTCACTTTTCTTGCAAAAGAAGCCGTCGGCGAAAAATTAAAAACCATTCAGCCGGAAGATGAAATTTCCGCCATCAATATGGCCATCGGTGTTACGTATGCCGGAAAAAAAGCCGCGGTCGGCACTGCTACGGGAGGTTTCGCTCTTATGCAGGAAGCATTCAGTTTTGCGGGAATAAGCGAATCCCCTATCGTCGCCGTTGTATCCCAACGCCAAGGCCCCGCGACGGGAGTTCCGACCAATACCAGTCAAAGCGATCTGCAATTCGTTATTCATTCCGGCCACGGAGAATTTCCCCGTATCGTTATCGCCCCGGGAGATTCGGAAGAAGCATTTCTCGCCGCGGGAAATGCGCTCAATCTTGCGTGGAAATACCAAATGCCGGCCATTATTCTCGTAGACAAACAACTTTCCGAAAGTTCGCAAACTTCCGTATTGGATAGTTCAAAAATCATTCAAAACGAAGTTAAAAAATGGAATAACGAAGGCGAATACCACCGCTACCAATTCACCGAAGATGGCGTCTCGCCGTTTGCCGCGCCGGGTACCAAAAATGCCGCCGTAAAACTCACCAGCTACGAACACGACGAATTCGGCATTGCTACAGAAAATACGGAACTGGTAAAAAAAATGACCGACAAGCGTTTTAAAAAAGGCGAAATGCGGGAAAAAGAACTCTCTCTGTATGACACCGTCAAAGTATACGGCGATGAAAAAAGCGACACGGTTGTTCTTTTCTGGGGATCGCCGAAAGGAGCGATTTTGGAAGCATCAAAATATCTCAAAAAACCGGTCAAACTCGTGCAGATCCTTTGGATGGAGCCGTTTGATACCGATCGCGTTTCCAAAGAGCTTGCCAACGCAAAGAATATCATCATCATTGAAGGAAATCATAACAGCCAGCTCGCTGCTCTCCTCCGAGAAAAAACCGGCGTCGTCCCGAATCACAAAATCAACCGATACGATTCAAAGCCGTTTGATCCAATGGAATTAGCAAAAGAAATAGACGAATTACTCTAAAATGAATATGGAATTATCTACCAAAGCAAAAATAACGTGGTGCCCCGGATGTCCGAATGCAACCATTCTTGTGGCGTATCGCAATGCGATTACCGAACTCGTTAACGAAGGAAAACTTAACGTTGAAAATCTTGTTTCCGCCGCGGGAATCGGATGCCACGGAAAGATTACCGATTATCTCAACACGAATACCTTTGAAGCGCTTCACGGACGCGTCGTTTCTTCCGCCACCGGAATAAAAATGGCAAATCCGAATCTGAACGTCGTCACCTTTACCGGCGACGGAGATTCCTTGTCGGAAGGGTTCACCCATCTTTTACATGCGGCCGAAAGAAATGTCGGCATTTCCGTTTTTCTCCACAACAACGAAACATTTGCTCTTACCACCGGACAAGCCACGTTCCTTTCCCCAAAAGGATTCAAAGGCCCTTCAACTCCGGCGGGAAGCGTAGACGAACCCATGAATCCGCTCCATATCATGCTTGCTATGGGAGCCACTTTCGTTGCGCGAACCTACGCGCTCAATATACCGGGCACAAAAAATATCATGAAAGCGGCCATGCAGCACAAAGGCTTCGCTTTTGTGGAAATAATCCAACCCTGCATCACGTATTTTGATACGAGAGAACACTACAATAGTTCCACCGAATGGCTCCCCGAAGACTTCCCCAGAACCGACCTTTCCGCCGCCATCAATAAAGTCCGCGAAATCAAAGAAAAAACCACCCTCGGCATCTTCTACCAAGTCCAAAAACCAACCTTTGAAGAAAAAATTTAACAAAAGCCCCTTCATAATGAAGGGGCTTTTGTTAGATTAAACTTTTCAAATCAAAATCTGCTTTTATTATTTCGCCCTCTTTCCCTGAAATATCCGTTCCTTCCTTGATAAGTTTCGTGATCGTTCCCATTTCCGGCAAGCGATTGATGAGCGTCGCGCCGATAAGGCGATTACCCTGAACAATAAGACGCGCGAAGGAATTTTGTTCAGGACTCCCGCGGTAGAAGACTTTTCTTTCGGAAAGCGCTCGCGTATCGCCCACGAATCCGATGACATCGCCGAACCCATGACTGGTCTGAAACGTCACCGTTTTATACTCCGTTCTTTTCCCCGTCATTCCGAGCGCCGCCGTTTCTCCTTGCCCTCGGGAATTCATCCAATTTCCGCACAAAAATGTTTCTTTGAGAACCGTGTCGTTATACTCCGCAATATCCCCCGCCGTCCAGACATCGGGTATGCTCGTTTCTAAAAATTCATTGGCGATAATTCCTCGTCCAAGCTCTATGCCGGAAGTTTTCAGCCATTCGGTTGGAAAAATAACGCCAATCATGCACAAGATCATGTCGCAATCCAGTTTCATTCCATCTTTCAAAGTTACCCCGGTCGCCTCCTTCCCTCCGAGAACTTCTGCAATTTCAGCGTTTCGGATTATTTTCACACCGCTCTCCTCCAGTTTTTTCTCCACCATTTTTCCTTCCGGTTCAGAAAGCATCGGTTCAGAAAAATACTTTTCCCTCATCACCAGCGTCGTCTCCATATTGAGCGAACGCAAAACATCCGCAATCTCAAAACTGACACATCCGCTTCCGATAAGCACCGCTTTTTTCTTGGTTTTGAACGCCTCAATGATCGCTTTCGTATCATCAAGCCCGCGCAGATAATAGATCCCGTTTTTATCAGATCCGGGTATCGTCCACTTTCTTGCATGTGCTCCGATAGCGAGCAGTAATTTTTCATATTCAATTTCCCTCCCGTCTAACAAACTGACTTTTTTCGCCGAGTCATCAAGAGAATTCGCAGAAACGCCACCCATAAAAGTTATATGGTTCTGTTCGTACCACTCCGTTTTTTTCAACCAAACGCTTTCCAGAGATTGTTCTCCGCGCATAAAAGCCGGCTTGGAGAGCATCACTCGAGAATAGAGCGGATAGGGTTCATCAGAAATCAGAGCAATGCTTCCCTCTGTGTCGTTTTTACGAAGAGTTTCCGCCGCAGTCGTCCCCGCGATCCCGCCGCCAATAATGAGGTATTTGAAATGTTGCATAAATTCTAAGAAAATAAGAAAAAAGCAATAAGGATAAAGAAGAAGTTTTTATTCCGTCTATTCTTTTTTCTTATTCCTTATTGCTTTTTTCTTTTTGAGACTATTTCGGAAATATCTTATTCCCCGCTTTATCAAAAAGCAGAATCGCCTTCGTCGGACAAGCTTCCGCCGACATCATCAGCGTTTCATCATCAACCGCATTTGCGTCGGTCACCACCACTTTGCTCTGGTCATCAAGCTGATACATCGCGTCCGCTACAGCAATGCAAGAAACTGCCGCAATGCACAAATCGCGATCAACCACTATTTTTCCGATATTGGAACCCTCTTTTGTCCTCAAATACTCTTTTTCGTTTGCCATAAAATTATTCGTTTTTATTAATTTTTCTATTTTACTATTCAAAAATAACCTTCGTAATCTCCGGCATTTCCTCTTGGATAAGCGGCTTCACCACGCGGTTGACCGTTACCGTTAAAAGCGGACACTGCGAACAATTCCCTTCAAACTTCAGTATCGCCGTATCATTTTTTACTTCCGATAAAAAAACATCGCCTCCATGCATCTGAATGTAAGGACGTATCTTTTCCAAAATGGCAGTGATTTTTTCCTCAACAGTCATATCGCTTCATTATTCTAACAATTTCCTCAGCGAAAAGCCAACAAAAAATACCCGAGACATCCCGGGTATTTTTCAAAACACAGATTCTGCGGTTATCGTTTTTTAGCCGCGAGTTTTTCGTGTTTTATCGCAAGGCGTTTTTTCGTCTTTTTAGAACGTGAAGCCTTGTTTTTTGTATTGACGCTCATTCTTTTTGCCATATGCAGATATTGTAGCTGAAAATATACAATTTGCAACCTTTTAGACTTTCGTCAATCGCTTCCAGTTCTTTTTATAAAACCCGTATTTCTTCACAAATTCTTCTTTCGGAGTAAGAGGGATATGCAATTCGACAAGTTTTTCTTTCAAAAACGCTACGGTTTTTTCCTGTTCTTTCGGCGATGCCATTTTTTCCAATTCAATAATATAGCCATATCCTCTCGTGAAATCTACCGCAACATCTATTCCTTTCCACAAGAAAGAATGTCTTCTTCTAAACCATTTAATTTCCACCTTATACCCCAAACCAAGAAACAGTTTCTCTAATTTCTCAAAATCTTCTCTTGGAACCTTTATTTCCAATTCTTCCCGGTGTTCATCATGAATCTCCCCTTTTTTCATCCAAATCTTCGCAAAAGTATCGTTTTTCTGGATTCTCAGATCTTCTTTTGAATCAAAATAGTACGTAATCTGTTCATCAACGTTCAAAAAAGTCGCTTCTTTTTTAAAGAAAGCGATCAGTTTCTTATATCCCTTTTCCGTCAAAAAACTCCGTATCTCGCACTCAATGTTTTTCATAGAAATTTCCAGTGGACCGTACCGGACTTGAACCGGTTACCTCATCCATGCCATGGATGCGCTCTACCAGGTGAGCTAACGGCCCTTTTTACATTCCCCTTCTATTCTATACGTTTTTTTAAAAAATGGAAGACAATTCAGTTAGCCAACCATTTGACATAGCGACTTATTGCATTTTTCCAAAAGTTCCGGTATAATACCCCCATCACGACGAAAGAGGTTCTCAAAGGGTTCCGTCCCGACGAGAGCCTTTTTTATTGTCTTTTTTTCCGATATTCCAGTTTTTCTTTTAAAGGATTGAGAAAATTGAATATATTGTTATCCGGTGGACAGAGTTTTTTCAGTAGTCCGGAATATCTCTTTTGATTCGGAATTATTACCTTTCGTAATTTATCTTGACCAAGCAGATATTCAACCAAACAATAAAAATCACCATCACCCGAAACAATAACCGCTTTTTCAAAATTCGGATATTGGATCATTGTGTGTAAAACAAGCTCGGCGTCCACATTACCCTTTACTTTTCCATCCGGAAGTTCCAAAGTCGGTTTAAATATACAAATATACCCAAAATCCTGCAAAGAGGAATAAAGCGTTTCATTTCCGGGGACATATCCTATAAACAAAAAGGCTTTTGTAATTCCATATTTATCTGAAAGATACGACCTGAATCGTAAAAAATCCAGTTTCCACCCCAAATCCCGCGTAGCAAGATTCAAATTCTGACTGTCTATAAAAGCATAATTATTTTGTTTTGTTTTCATTCATTTCATACTAATCTTTTTCTCAAACTTCTTCAACGAAAAACATCTTTTTCCCTCGCTCTTCTTTTTTAGACGGAGTATAATGAACGCATGGAAAAAGAAGAAATACGTTGGAGAGCGGAAGAGTTTGTCTATCACAAAAAATCCGTTGACTGGTACTGGTATTTCGGATTGATTGTGGTCTGTCTCATTGCTTTCGCTTTATACGTCGGCAATACGCTCTTTGCTTTTGTTATCGGCATCGGCGCATTCACTATACTTCTCTATGCCGCAAAAAAACCGGAAACAGTAGATTATATCGCGACAAAAAGAGCAATCAGAGCCGGAAAAGAGCTTTATCCTTATTCTGAAATCGCTTCATTCTGGATTCCGACACAAAAAAAAGAAACCGACGAAAAAATACTGTTAATCCGTTCACAGAGAATATCGGCTCCTCTTACCGTTCTTCCCCTCGGAGACGCGGATATTGATGAATTGCATGATTTCCTGACGAATTTTATAGAAGAAAAAGAGGACAGTATCCCCGTCGGGCAATTATTTATGAATTTAGCAGGATTCTAAACCTTGCTTTTGTCAAAAAGAAGTGTAGTATTTGGATATCCTTCCCTCTCGTCGTTCAATGGATAGGACGTCAGCTTGCGGAGCTGGCAATGTAGGTTCGATTCCTACCGAGGGGACTAGAAAAAGAAAAAAGTGAAAGGAAAAAAGAAAAAAGATAACGATGACGCGCGGCGCCGGACGGGGTCTCTGACCCCATCCGTAACGTTTGTGTAATTAAATAAACCTATGTTATTTATCAAGCAAACACTCTCCTTTCTTCTCGTTATTGCTTTGGGATACTGGATCTACACCCTCGCCATAAACCAAGAGAAGTTCAAAAATAAACTTACCCCGAACACCGACGGAACGGTTGTTTTCTCCGGTACAGTTATTTCCAATACTTCCGAATGTGAAACAGGCAACTGTTCCATTATCCTTCAAAATGAAAAGAAAGTCGCTTCCGTTATCTACGACAGTGGCGATACCTATTGTCTCAATACCGCAGCCGTGGCAAAAGCAAAAACTATCGCCCCGAACACCAAAGCAGAAGCGTACGGATATTACGAATACAAAAACGACCAAGACATCATTCGCACTTGTCCCAAAACAACATACTACGTTCAAAACATTTAAAAACAGCCCCGTACGGGGCTGTTTTTAAATTACTTCACTATTTTTTTGATGGCTTTGACGAGTCGTGATTTTTTGCGAGCGGCGGTATTTTTCTTAATGATTCCGCGTTTTGCGGCTTTGTCTATCGCTTGGTACATTTTCGGCAAAAGAGCTTCCGCTTCTTTTTTATCTTTTCCCGCAACGAGCTTCTTCATACCTTTTACGGTTTCAGACATCGCTTTGTTTCTTCGGAGATTAAACACGTGTTTTCTCTTGGAACCGCGAAGCGCTTTTTTAGCTGATTTTATGATCGGCATAGGTCAAATTAAAAATTAAAATTTAAAAAGGAAAAACGTCCGCCGAGATACAACTTTCGTTTTTCAGTAGTGAGATAGTACCAGACATTTCCCAAAAATGCAAACTTTTTCACTTGGCGGTTTCACCGCCAAGTAAAAACCCCTCGCGATAAAGCGAGGGGTTATCATAACTAAAAGTTCATATTACGGGTCAAGGATAGCATCAAGAGGACTCCAATCGCCGTTTTTACGGGCTAAAACCAATACCCTTTCGCTGTACATAGTGTCTTTTGATAATTTCACTTTGAAACATCTTTGAGAAGAATCATGTTCCCTTGTTTGAACATGAACAACCGCTCTTTCCCCTTCTTTGTCCCGAGTAAAACAAAGATAATCGTTATACCGGTCTTGAATTTCTTTATTGTTCAAAATCCAGAACATTTCAGAAAGCGAGAGTATCCCATACGGTTCAAGTTCTTTTCCGATATCCTGTTGCGTATTAAAGCCTTCATTCAAACGATACGAATAGATGTTTCGTGCTTCGCTTTTCAAACAAGTCATGTCTGAAAAAACTTTCAGGAACTCGTCGTCATAGCGCCGATCAATGGATACTTTTATTATTTTTCTGGCGGAAATTTCTTCGCTGCCGGGAAAATAAAATTCATTCGCAATAGGGCCAATGCTGCGCTTTATAATTCCAAGTCCAAGCTTTGCTTTTTCTCTATTCAAATACGGATCAACAATGGCGGCAAATATACCTTCTTGCAGGATTGCTTGTATGGCTTCAGGGGTTGAACCCTTTTGGCGCATCGTTTCCAGCATCTTGATGAGCTGTCCATCTGTGTGTGTTATTTTTTGGTTCATGTGGAGTACTCCTTTTTGTGTTCTCCAGTGTGAACGCTGTCTCTTGCGAGGAGCGAGAGTCGGAATTATTCCGACGTCCGAAGAAAGTATGCTATTTCGGAAATTTTTTGTCAATCAAAAGATCGCCTCCAAGTAAAACCCCTCGCGATAAAGCGAGGGGTTTCTGTATTTCTTTTATGGGTGATTGTCTACAGCGGTATATCCATTAAGCATTTCTCTGTCTTTTGTGAGGTATAATCCGACATATCCGTGTTTCCCGTTATGAGACGGGCCCACACAGGAAATGCCGATATAGTCATCATACGTATGATATTCGCCGTTAAAACCGATAACGGTTTTCCCGTCTTCCGCCACGATCGGCATATCATCGGTAATATCGCACAAAAGTTCGCCCGCATATATCCCGCAGTAGAAGGTCATACACCCGGGTTTTGTAATGTAAGGCATAAACGCCTCCTTTTTATTGCCTAAGTCTGAATAAATTGTATCAAACATTTTACTGTTTGTCAAACCAATCCCCTTTCTGATACAATGAAAACATGATATCTTACCTTATCGGAAACGTTATTTTTTCAAACGACAAGTCTCTGACCCTTAATGTCGGCGGCGTCGGCTATAAAATTTTCACCACTCCGGAAAACACCCGCCGCGCGCAAAAAGAAAAAGGTGAAACTTCTTTTCATACACACCTCGCCGTCCGAGAGAACGCGCTTGATCTCTACGGATTCACCGAAAGAAGCGAGTTGGAATTCTTTGAACTTCTTCTGACCGTTTCAGGAATCGGCCCGAAAACAGCGCTCGGCATTATGAGTATCGCCCCGACCGAAGTCATTCTTACCGCCATCTCAAAGAACGATGCCGGCTACCTTACCAAAACATCCGGAGTCGGCACAAAAAACGCCCAAAAGATCGTCATGGAACTGAAAGGAAAAACCGACGGATTCTCCTTCTCTCAAGAAGATCAAAATCCCGAAGAAACCGACGCGGCAGACGCCCTCCAAGCCCTCGGATATTCCCTCAAAGAATCTCGCGACGCGCTCAAAAAAATATCGTCAAAGAACGGAACGCCGAGCGAACAAATAAGAGAAGCCTTGAGGATATTAGGAAAGTAAACTCTCGTTTTAAAAACAAAAAATATAAATTCAAAATTACAAGTTCCAAATAAATCACAAATTCTCATTTCAAAATTAAAAACGTTTGATATTTTTAATTTTGAAATTTATTTGGAGCTTGAGATTTTTATTTTGGTGCTTTTTAAAAATTTATGGAATCAATTCTTCGCAAAATCAAAAAGATAATCCCAAAAAGAGTCTTCTCTTTCTTTCAACCTGCCTACCATTACGGCATGGCTCTTTCGGGGGCAATCCGTTACGGCTTCCCTTCTAAAAACATTATCGTCATTGGAGTAACCGGCACAAAAGGAAAATCCAGCACGACCGAATTTTTAAACGCCATTCTGGAAGCGGATGGTAAAAAAACCGCTCTGGTCAACGGTATCCGTTTCAAAATAGGAGAAAAAACAACGCCGAACCGTTTCAAGATGACGATGCCCGGACGCATGTTCATTCAGAAAAAACTCCGCGAAGCGGTAAACGCGCAGTGCGAGTACTTTATTCTGGAAATCACTTCCGAAGGAGCAAAGCAGTTCCGCAATAAATTCATAGACCTGGATGCGCTCATCTTCACCAATCTCTCGCCGGAACATATAGAGTCTCACGGTTCCTATGAAAAATATCGCGACGCCAAACTTTCCATTGCCAGTGCGCTTGAAAATTCAAAGAAGAGAAACAAAGCGATTATTGCAAACACCGACGAACCGGAGGGTGAAAAATTCCTCGCCGTTAAAGTAAAAAACAAAATTCCTTATTCTCTCAAAGACGCCGAACCGTATCGTCTGGAGAATAACGGCATCGCGTTTACTTTTGAAGGAGAAAATATCACTTCCCCTCTTCCCGGCATTTTCAATATCTACAACGCGCTTTCCGCCGCGATCTGCGCCAAGCATTTCGGTGTTCCAACCAAAAGCATTGCGGAGGGTTTAAAAAATATGCCGAAGATACGAGGGAGAATGGAAAAAATAGACGAAGGCCAGCCTTTTGAAGTCTATGTTGATTACGCGCATACCGCAGACTCGCTCAAACAAGCATACGAATCGCTCAAAGGAAAAAACCTTATCTGCATTCTCGGTTCAACCGGCGGAGGACGCGACAAATGGAAACGCCCGGCAATGGGAAAAGTGGCGGATACGTATTGTTCTCACGTTATCCTCACGAACGAAGACCCATACGATGAAGATCCGGAAACTATCATAAACGAAGTAAAGTCTGGAATGGAAAATAAAGTGCCGGAAATTATTTTAGACCGAAAAGAAGCGATACGAACCGCTCTTTCTGTCGCCAAAAAAGGAGATGCCGTTATCATCACCGGCAAAGGCACCGATCCGTACATCATGGAAGCAAACGGGAAAAAGACTCCCTGGGATGATGCCGGTATAGTACGAGAAGAACTCAAAACTCGTTAAATATCCAGCATCCGAAAAAGCGCCGCTCCAACCGATACCGAAACATTTAGCGACTCCTTTTTCCCCAGCATGGGAATCTCCGCGATAACATCACATTCATTAAGC
>CALREZ010000004.1:3269-33715 GCA_943356445.1 Candidatus Nomurabacteria bacterium | reverse complement strand
TTATAGGAACTTCTTATATCAGGGAGCACGATACAGGTTTCTTTTTGGATAAGTTTCATAAAATATGTTTTTAAAATAGCAAAATAAAATTATAAGCTCCAAATAAGTTTCAAATCAAAAATATCAATATCCAAAGTTTTTAATTTGAAAATTTAATTTTATGATTTATTTGGAAATTATGATTTTTTATTTAGTGCTTTTAGGTTGATCAAATAGCAAAAGGAGTGACAAAAGTTTTTTCTGCGAGTATAATACTATCACCATGTTAAGCCTCTTTCAACAACTTTTTGATTTTCAATTTCTCGCCCTCGGCGCGCTTCGCGTCGTTGTCGCGCTGATTTTCATAATAGAGGGTTACAAAAAGTTTCCGAAAAAGAACGAAAAAATCCTTTCCGGGAAAATACATATTTATAAAATTGTTCTTTCTTGTGTAGAATTTGTTTCCGGATTATTCCTCCTCGCCGGGCTTTTTACTCAAGCCGCCGCCGTAGCTCTTTCTCTGGTAGCCATAAAAAGATTTTACAACCAATACTGTTACAAACCAGTCAACGAAAGAAACCTGTCTTTCTTTATCCTCCTTTTTGTTGTTGCGCTCTTCTTCCTTTTTTCCGGCCCCGGCGCGTACGGTATTGATTATCCGTTATAAATATAGTATAAGTAATGTACATCCGCCTATAGCTCAGCCGGTAGAGCACCTGCCTTTTAAGCAGGGGGTCGTAGGTTCGATCCCTACTGGGCGGACAACAAAAAATGCCACGACGAATGGCATTTTTTATTGTCCGCCCAAGAAAGTGAACTGCTTCACTTTCGGGTAGGTGAGAAATGGGAAGGGACCCATTTCGCAAGACCTTTTGAGAAATTTTATGAGGTACGAATAAAATATCCAAAAGGTGTACTGCGCCTGTAAGGCGGCGAAAATGTTGAGCTTGTCGTAACGAGCCGAGGCCGGCGAAGTGAGACACGCGACTAATTTTCTTGAGCGAAGCGATTAGAAAATGAAGTACTCTTGTGGTAAAACATGTACCGTCCATGTAATGGAAGATTCCCTACTGGGCGGACAATAAAAAATGCCATTCGTCGTGGCATTTTTTGTTGTCCGCCATTTGACTCAATCCTTAAATACCGATAGGATACGAAACAGATACGCCTTACATAAAAAGGAGAAGATAATAATGGCTTCACTCCGTAAAATATGGATCCACGCCATACTCGCAATACTTATCTCTCTTCTTCTTTTTTCACAAAGACAAGAGAGTTCACAGGAAATATCCTACAAGAGAGACTTTCCTCTAACGACCGTTCTTTCAACGAATACCCTTCCCGAATTACCCGACATCTCCTATGAGGACATGTTAAAATTCGCAAAAAACGCTTCTAAAGAGACGGGGGTACGGCCGGAATTTCTCGCCGCCATCATCTCGCAAGAATCCTCGGAAGGAAAAAATGTCGGTTCATGTTTTCTTTTTGATCCGAAACTTTTCGGACCCGGTATCGGCATAAACCTCTTTTCCGGGACTTTTACGGGAAAGATTATGAAACCGGATCGCGACGTTAAACCTTTTTTTGAAATAATGGAAGAACTTGATCGCAGCCCGTTTTTTACGCCGGTTTCTTGTCCGATGAAGATTGGCTGGGGCGGAGCGATGGGCCCGATGCAAATCATTCCTTCCACCTGGATACTCGTAAAAGACCGAACAGCTATTGCTCTCGGAAAAAAACTGGTTGACCCTTGGGTTCCGGAAGATGCTTTTATGGCGGCAGCTATCCGTCTTAAAGATCTCGGAGCGGCTCGTGGAAAAGTTTCAAATGAACGCGCCGCCGCCTGCAAATACTTTTCAGGAAAGTCTTGCGGCGAGAAAAAACTAGTGCTCGTCAAAAAAACAAAACACAGGAAACGCGTATATAAAAAAATATACGTGGAAAATCCCATGATTGCGAAATATGCGGATTCGGTCATAAAAAAGACCGCGTATTTTCAAAAGATACTCCATCCGCATGAGGATACCCCAGTAAAAACGAAACGTGTTTTTAAAAAACACAAATAAAAACAATCCCTTTCCTTTTTTAAGGAAAGGGATTTTATATATCTGTTTTTTAATTTCCCAACAGCATTTTTTCCAACGACACTTCCAATTCTCCCCCATCCATCCGGATATCGTGATACATTTTTACCAGTCTCCCCAGTATCTCATCCAATTCGTTCTCGGTATAATTTTTCGTAAACTTATTCCACCCTCCTTCTTTTTTGGCGAGCAAAGCGGTCTTTACTTGCCAAAAGAGCGCACCATGAATCGCCTCGGGGGCATTTCCCGCGCGCAGTGATTTTTGATAATTCACCCAGGCCCCCTTTCGGTCTTTCATCATAAAAGCATCAGTGATGGCAAATGTGCTATTATCTTTTTCTTTCTTTTCTTTTTTCTCGCCGAAAACAAAAATATCTTTCGCGTGTTTTTTGATCTGCGTTAAAGTTTTCGCATCGGGGGTTTCATCAAAAACGATAAACATGCTTTCAGATTGAGCCATTTTCGGGAAAGCCGACACCACCGCGTCTTTCAATTCTTTATGCGACAAAAGCCGATCCAAAACGACAATATGTTTCTTCTGAAAAAGCCCTTGGGAAGAATAAAACCCCTCCAAAGCGCCTTCGGAAAAATTCTCATCGTCCATTGCAAAAAACTCCGCATCCGGCCTCTGTTTCAGACAAGATTTTACCAATGCATCTTTTTTCGCTCGCGCTTTATCGGTATCAACTCCATAAACAACGTATAACATATACCCTATTATGCCAGCTTGAGAAGCAAAAGAAAAGCCCCGCGAGATTGCGGGGCTAAAAACTTAATTAGGAAGAGATATAAGAAATAATATACCGGAACAAAGAACTATTCCAATTATAAAAAACAAGATATTCGCTTTTTTTTGCTGACTTGATTCTGACGTTTTTATATTAAAGAACGCCGTACGAGCCGCTATATAAAACACGATAAAAAGCATAATCGGCAGCCAGCGTACCAACAACCAAAGAGAAAAGAACGAAATAGCCCCAAGATCGGAAAAGGAAAGCCCTAATAAAGCAAATATAATGAGACAAACGATTAAAATTCTATTTTCCGTCTTTTCCCAAATTTTTGATATTTTCATTTCTACCGCCCCTATCATCAAACAACCAAACCAATTTGTACCATACCACAAAACTATCCTCTTTACAAGTCTGTTTTTTTCTGTTAGTTTAACGTCAGTAAAACACCAAGAACCTTGAAATATATGGAGGCTATACAAATGAGTGATTTCACCAAACTCACCGATTTTACCCCGAAACATCAGCATCGCGCTTATGTGAACAGCGCAGTACGATTCCATACGCCTTGCACTAAAGAAGACCGACTCGCTGCCGCCATAAAAGCTGGGTGGAACGTATTCCAATTCCCTTCCAAATATACCGTCGGCGATTTTCTTTCTGATTCCGGCACCACCACGCCGACCATTGAACAGCTTGCCGCTTCCCTTTTGGGTGACGAAGCTTATGGCACGAACTGGGGCTATGAACAATTATTGGAACAGTTTGAAAAAACATTCGGCATTACACTTCTCGGCGATCATGCGGAATGGGAAATTTTTCTTTTCCATCAATGCCGAGCCGCCGAACACGCGCTTTTCACTCAAATAGGACGAGGAAAAAAGAATCTTGTAATTCCCAGCAACGGACACTTTGATACCACTCATGCAAATATTGAGATGAATAAAATTTTGGCGTTGGATATTCCTTCAAAAGAAGATAAAAACTTCCAAGGAAATATGGATATTGATAAGCTTCGCGATGGTTTCTGGAAGCCATATCAAGTACCGATGGTTTTCTGTACAATTACCAATAATACCATGGCGGGGCAACCTGTTTCCTTGGAAAACATTGCTGCAATCTCAGATGCTTGCCAAACATATAAAAAACCGTTTTTTCTGGACGCTTGTCGTTTCGCGGAGAATGCTTGGTTCATCAAAGAGAACGAACACTCTGAATTAACTATTCCTGAGATCGTTCATAAAACTTTTTCGTACTGCGACGGATTCACTATTTCACTCAAAAAAGACGGTCTGGCGAATATGGGCGGCGCGCTCTGTGTTAAAAAAGGAACCGTACTCTTTAATGAGTATCCTGATATTCTAGACAATCTTCGCGATCACCAGATCTGTACCGAGGCACACCCCACGTATGGCGGTATGTCCGGACGAGATATCATGATTGTTGTTGAAGGATTAAAAACGGTTATCACTCAAGAATATCTAAACAGCCGAATCCTTCAAGTCCGCGCTTTCGGCGATTATTTGGACGAGCTTGGGATTCCGGTGGTAAAACCGTTCGGAGGACATGCAGTATATCTTGATATAGATAAATTTTTTGAAGGAACAACCATGCGTCGCGAAGATTTTGGCGGTATCGTACTGTCAGCACTTCTGCTTTTGAACGGTCCTCGGGTCTGTGAACTCGGTGCCTTTGCTTTCGGAACCTACGATCCAAAAACCGGGAAAGAAACGTTCCCGCCGTTCAATTACGTGCGAATAGCGATTCCGCGGAATAAATATGAGATTGAAGACTTGTTTTATGCCGCCGATTGCATCAAAAACTTGTACGACAAACGAGATCAATTACCGCGCGCGGTTTGCGTCTACGGCAAAGAAAAAACCCTGCGCCACTTCAAAGCGCGATTTGAACTTCAAGAGAGAAAATAAAAATGAGTGAAGCGATCGAAAAAGAAATGCAATTAAGGGCTGCGGTTGAACATATGGAAAAACGAGTAAAAGACCAACAGGAATTGATCGTTCTCTTAAAAAAATTGATTGAGATGCTGCACCAAGAAAGATGCGAGCATCTCCATATAGGATCAAATGAAGAAGGCGGGACTTTTTGTTACGATTGCAGGAAGCAGCTAACTCCATAAAATGTACCCCCCGACCGGAAACGGCCGGGGGTTTCTTTTTTTAATAAAGATAATATAATGCAAGTGAACTTAATGGTAATAAAGTAAACGCATGCAAGAGAAATTAAGCGAATTAAATACCGTTGAAGCGCCGGAAAAGAACGGCGTTGTATTATACCTATCATACGAGAACGGATACCGATCAGTAAAAGAATTTAACGAAAAACTTTCGGAACACTACGGCCGTTCGATAGAATTATCCCGCGAAGAGATTTGCGAGATCCTCGCCAAAAGAGCCCAAGTATTCGCCAAAAAATTTGACCCGGCAGAAATTACGGAATAAAAAAACAAAAAAAGGAACAGTTGCTGTTCCTTTTTTTGTTTAATTCTATTTTTTCAATTTCAAAAATTCATTTTTCAAAAAAGGAATATCTTCCTGTACTGTTTTCCACACCGCCTCAATATCAACCTCAAAATAATCATGTATGAGTTTATTTCTCATACCGACAACATCCCTCCATGGAATTTCCTTTACCTTTTCTTTAAATTCCGGCGAGAAATTTTTTGACGCTTCGCCGATAATTTCTATCTCTCTCATTACGCCATCTTGAACGAGCATATTTTTCAAAAAACTTTCCAAGGAAAAGCCCTCTGTATAGCCTTCTATTTTTGCAATTGCAGAAAGTATGTGCTCAACGTAAACATTATCGTCTTTCATAAAAAACAAGAAGATTATCTAATACATTTTGACGAAAATACGGGCTCAAGAATTTTTCCGTCACGAGATCAACTTTTTTATCAAGAGCATCAGAGAGTCTATTTTGAAGATTCACCAAATGAAGCAAACTTTTTGTCCCCTCAAAACGCACCAAAATATCAATATCGCTTTCTTTTTTTTCTTCACCTCGCGAATACGAACCAAAAAGACCGACGAGAACAACCCCCTCTTTTTGGAGAATTTCCATTGATAATTGTTTTATTTTCTCTATATTCGGATTATCCATATCCTCAGTATAACACAAATTTTAAACTTTTACTATTTTGTTTTAAGTATCTCCTCACACCTACGTCGCCGGTTCTGGGTTGTACCCAGAACCGAAACATTTGAATAATATGATTAAGTTCCGTTCAAAAATCAAAGTTTATTTGGTTACGCAAACGTTTCTGTACGAGGTACAACCTCGTACAGGCGATACTATCGCATTATTATAAAGGGTGTGTGTGAGGAGATACTGTTTTACCCATCCTTATCCATGCTTCCCCACTTCTTTCCGGTCGCCACGCTGACAATCAGCGGCACGGCGAGCTCGCACGCATTTTCCATTGCTTTTTTAATGACGGGTACCACCGTATCAAGTTCTTCTTTTTTTATTTCAAAAATAAGTTCGTCATGTACCTGCAAAAGCATTCTTACCCGGCCATCAAGATTCTTTTTTAAAACTTCACCATGAGCGCTGATCATGGCGAGCTTCATAATATCCGCAGCCGTCCCCTGAAGCGGCGCATTCATTGCCATTCGCTCCGCCATCGCTTTTACATACGGGATATGGGATTCCAACCCGGGAAAATACCTTCTTCTCCCGAAAAGCGTTTCCGTATAGCCGAGTTTTGACGCGTCTTTTTTTACTTTTTCAAAATACGAAGCGATCTTCGGGAATTTCTCAAAGTAATTCTTATGGAATTCTTCCGCTTCCGCCCGCGTCCCGCCAAGGTTTTTCTGAAGCGTTGTTATTCCCATCCCATAAATAATACCGAAGTTAATAACCTTCGCCCGTCTTCTCATATCTTTCGTTACATCACTCTCAGAAACGCCGAAGACGTGCATGGCGACCGCCGAGTGAATATCTTTCCCGTCGCGAAAGGTTTCTATCATGATCTCATCTTCCGAAAGCGCCGCCAGTACGCGCATTTCAATCTGAGAATAATCCAACGAAGCGAGCAGATATCCGTCATCCGCGACAAAAGCATCTCTCACCGCAATACCATAGCCGGCATGCGTCGGTATATTCTGCAGATTCGGATTATTGGAAGACATGCGCCCAGTCGTTGTTCCCGTTTGAATAAACGTCGTATGCAAACGTCCATCTTCGCCGACCATATCGGGAATGTTATCAATATACGTGGAAAGAAGTTTTTGCAGTTCGCGGTATTCTAGTATCTCTTTGATTATCGGATGTGAATCGGCTAGTTTTTCCAATTCCGACTCGCGAGTGGAACGCGCGCCTCCCGCCGTTTTTTTCAGTCCTTTTGCCGTCAGGTTAAGCTTATCAAAGATCATTTCGCCGAGCTGTTTCGGAGAATTGATATTGAAAGTCTCTCCGGCCATTTCATAGATCTTTTTCTCATGGATTTCCGCCCGTTTATGGTATTCAACCGATAATTCTTTGAGATATGCCGTATCAACGCGAATACCGTTCTTTTCCATTTCATCAATAATCGGAACCAAAGGAAGTTCTATTTCTTCATACACTTTTTTCAGTCCGTGTGCAGTAAGCTCTTCAAAAATATATTTCTTCGCTTCCCGAAAACTGTTTTTATGCGAAAACTCCAGCATATCATCAAGGTCGGGGTTGGTCAGTTCCGAATTTAAAAGCCAAAGAGCAATACCGGTTTCTTTCAGTTCCTTTTCCGGAACATCCTCTTCTTCCTCCTTGTCCTCCGTAGCTTCAGCGAAGGAGGAGCCGAAAATTTCCGGAAGCCGCGCGCGAAGCGTGCGGAATTCCAAGTCATACAGTATTTTCTCCGCCGCCTCATGATCTATCATATCTCCCCATTTTTTCTTCGGAAGTTCAAAATGTATCTTTGCATCGCGGCGAATGGTTGCCAGCGCCTTGGAAAAGAGAGCCTCCTCCTCCCCTTCTTTGAGTAAATTTATCACGCGCGGTTTAATCCCTTCTTTTTCAAAAGCGCTTTCATCTTTCTTTAATTTTTTATAAATGTTTTCAATGGAACCGAAAGCCTGGATAAGCATCGTAGCGCTTTTTTCGCCGATACCGACGATTCCCGGGATATTATCCGATTTATCGCCCGCCAGTCCTTTGTAGTCCGTCAAAAATTCCGGTTTAAAACCGTATCGTTCAAAAACCGCCTTCTCATCATACAAAACCGTATCATTTATTCCCTTTCGGAGCGTGTAGACCTGCACCGCTTTATCGTCTACCAGCTGCAAGGTATCCATATCGCCGGAAGCAATGATAACATCAATACCGCCCATCTTTTTCACTTCTTCCGAGATCGTCCCAATCATATCGTCGGCTTCAAAACCGGGAAGTTCAAAACGCGGAATGCCGAAAGCATCCAAAAGATCGCGAGAGCGGATAATTTGCGCGATAAGCGAATCATCGGTCTTCGCGCGTCCCGCTTTGTATTCCTTATATTCCTTATGCCGAAAAGTTTCCTCAGGAAGGTCGTATGCCGCCACGATATAATCCGGCTGCAAATCTTTCGCCATCTTAAAAAGCAATGCCATAAGCCCATACAACGCCCCCGTCGGCTCCCCTTTCGTAGAAACAAAATCCGGCAAAGCATGATACCCCCGATGAAGTATCGCGTGCATATCAAGTAAAACCAATTTTTCTCGTTTTTTCATATCCCTATAATATCACAAAATAGTATTCCATAAACAAAAAAAACACCCCGATTTTTTGTCGGAGTGTTTGTTTCGAACTCTTGCCCTGCCTTAATTTACGATAAGGGGTTCTTCTCTTAATCAAGAGCGCGCTTCTTGTTTTAAAAAGTTCTGTGTGTATTATATCATTTTTTTAATAAAAAGTCAATTCTCTGGTGTTTTCGTCAATAAAACGGAATGATATCTTCGCTGTCTTTTCTGGAAAAGCGCCGTCTACCCGCTCGGGCCATTCTATAAAAATGATATTCTTCGATTCTTTTATTATTCTCTCCCAGCCGATAGAGCTCAAATCGGCTTTATCCGCAAGACGGTAAGCGTCTATGTGGATAAGTTGTTGAAATCCCCCTTCCTTACTATTTTCAGGCGGTATTATATAGATTTTTTCCAAAACAAAGGTCGGACTCGTTACGGTATTTCGTATTCCAAAAGCCTTCGCAACCGCTTGAACAAAGGTGGTTTTTCCTGATCCGAGGTCTCCTTGGAGTTGGATAATCACCGCTTCTCCCCTGTCTTTCCACAGGGTTGTAAACAGGTTTTCCGCAAATTCTCTCGCGATACGTTCTGTATCTTGCAGGCTTTTTGAGAGTATGGGCGATGAATTTTTCATAAAATAATACTATCATTTCTTCCTAAAAAACAAAAACACCCGGCAGAGCGGGTGTTTTTCGCATTAAATAGGAAGATTCGTCGGAGGCGCCCCTTTTTCATTCACTGGCGCGTGCATCACAATTTTCGGAGCGGCCGGAGCGGAGTGTTCTTGTTCTTTAAGATACGCGTTTATTTCCTTATCAACACTGCTTTCCTCCCCTTTTTCATATTTCTCAGAAAAGTATTTCCAACTGAAGTACGAAGTTACCAAAAGGAGAAGAAAAAGCGCCGCCAAGAGCCAATCTTTCGCATTTGAAGGAACAACGCAAGCGACTCCCTCGTTTTTATTGTTCTTATCCGCGCTTACGGTCGCTTTTATTCTCTGAAGATTATCTATATTTCCTCCGGTT
The DNA here is from genome assembly GCA_943356445.1 of Candidatus Nomurabacteria bacterium. Lineage (GTDB taxonomy): Bacteria > Patescibacteriota > Minisyncoccia > Phycocordibacterales > CAIJYI01 > CAIJYI01. The sequence continues at coordinate 24,179 of CALREZ010000004.1, read as the reverse complement.
TTATACTTTCCCGTTACGATAACAATCGTTTCCAGAGAATCTTTATCTTTGAGGTCTTTTGAAACGTCAACCGTATAAGAAATCTCGGTTTTTTGTCCCGGGGTCATATTCCCAATATCACAGAACAAAACTTGTCCGAACGGTTTGCAGATACTGTGCTTATCCGAAACGGGAGTTAATCCTTCAGGAAGGATTATGCGGGCGGAAACGTCTGTAAGATCTTTTCCGGTCGTATTCTCCAGAATTATTTTTTTGGTTATCCTCTGCCCCGGAGATACCGTTCCATTATCGGAAGGATCTTTGATCGTTATGGTTTTCTGGTTTTCCGGAGCAGTCGGTTTAGTGGCCGGAGTAGTCGGTTTTACCGGCGTTTTAACTGTTCCGGAAGAAACGGGGGCAGTAGGCGTTCCACCAGAGACAGATGTCGGCGTAGTCGGCTGCGTCGGTACAATCACGGTTTGTGAAGAAACTCCGTTCGTAACGAACACGAGAGTTGTTCCTATCATTCTGGATCCGTCTCTATTTTCAACAACCGGTCTAAAGAAATAGGCTGTTCCCGAGGTAAGTCCGGTCAGTACTTGTCCAAAATACAAACTTTGGCCTGTTCCGATGAATACGCGAGTCGTTGTTTGCCCTAAGTCGGGAGTAAGCCCCCATTCATACCATCCATATACGGAATAATTGGTCGTCGGGTATACCATGGAATTAACTCGTCCGGATGTTTCGGTGATACTGTCGGCTTGTTTGGAAACGACGTACGATACGGTGGAATACGTAACCGACGAAGAACCTGAACCGCCCGAGGTCGGATTGGTATAGGTATATTGGTACCCTTGATTTCCCGAACCGGAGTTTACGTTGCCGTTATAGGTATATCCCGTCAAACCGCTTGCCGTATCGGGCGCCGAATATCCGGCATTTTTTGTTTTAAAAAGCAGAGTTGAACCGTAATATCTTTGATTATTCACCTCAATTACCGGACGGAAAGAGTATTGTCTGTTGGTAAAAAGACCGGTTATTTTCTCGCTATATACGGGATTACTGTCTATGGTCTGTCTCGGCGTGGAATTAAGATACGCGCCATCCCCAGTGAGACTGAATTCAAACCACCGGTAGTAATTTCCGGAAGGTGGCGTAGTCCCCGTGGTCGCTCGCAAAATGACGCCGTCCGACCAAACATCTTTTGAAGAAACCGCGTAAGCCGAAACGTTTGTCACATCAGCAAAAGTTACGGAAGGAAAAAGAAGAATGGCAAAAAATGCGGAGATAATAAAAGAAAATTTGTTCTTAATGTTTTTTTCTTGCATGAGATTATTATAACACAGCGAGAAAAAAACGGACAACTTTTAAAAAGTTATTTCTTGTTGAAAAAATGCAAACGCGTTATGATGAAAGAAAAGATAATCTGAAAATTATGCCTCACTTTGACGAAGATAAACAACAAAAAAAATTGGAGACTCTCCGCATTAAAGAAGAGGAGGATCTCGCGCAAATGCTCGCTTCAAAATACGGAGTTCAATATATTGATCTCAGTGTCGTATCCATAGATTCCGAAGCGCTGCGAACCATGACAGAAGAAGATGCGAGAAAAGCCTTGATTGCGCCTTTTCATATCGTAGGGAAAAAACTTTTTGTCGCCGTCCATTCCCCAAAGAACGAACAAACCGTCTTCGCCATCAACGAACTGGAGAAAAAAGGCTTCAATATCATTCTTTATATGACCTCCATGGCGAGCCTTGCTCTCGCATGGGAAAGATACAAAGAGCTTTCTTTCGCGCAAGCCGAGAAAGCGGGCATACTGGAAATATCCAATACCGATATTCTCTACTTTCTTGAACAACAGAAAACAATAGACGATTTCAAAAATCTTGTAAACGACATGATGGAAAACAAAGAAAAAGTCCATCAGGTTTCCAGAATTCTTGAAATGATACTCGCCGGAGCCATGGCGGCCAATGCTTCGGATATACATATAGAACCGGACGAGAAACGCGCAAGGTTGCGTCTTCGTCTGGACGGAGTACTCCAAGACATCGCTTTTTTTGACCAGAGAATTTTCAAACTCGTTCTTTCCCGCGTAAAACTCGTATCGGGAATGAAACTGAACGTCACCGCAATCGCTCAAGACGGGCGTTTCAGTGTCGTACTCAACGATACGGAAATAGAGATACGTTCTTCCATTCTCCCAGGAACGTACGGCGAAGCAATCGTTATGAGACTTCTCAATCCGAACATTATCAATATCCCCTTCTCCGCTCTCGGCATAGATGAAGTACTCAGAAAAGAAATAGAAAAACAGCTGGCAAAACCGAACGGTCTCATTCTCACCACCGGCCCCACCGGATCTGGAAAAACCACCAGTCTTTATGCTTTCATGCGAGAAATATATACGCCGGAAGTAAAAATCATCACGATTGAAAATCCGATAGAATATCATCTCCCCGGAATAGTCCAAACGCAAATTGATGAAAAGAAAGGATACACCTTTCTTGCCGGACTTCGTTCCGCGCTCCGCCAAGACCCCGATATTATCATGGTCGGAGAAATCAGAGATCCGGAAACCGCGCACACCGCCATGGATTCCGCGCTCACCGGACACTTAGTCTTTTCAACTCTTCACACCAACAATGCTGCTGGAGCCATTCCCCGCCTCATCGGCCTCGGAGTAAATCCGAAGATCATCGGTGGAGCGCTCAATATCGCTCTCGCGCAGCGACTTCTTCGGCTTTTATGCGTGAAATGCAAAAAAGAAGAAGAACAAACCGCGGAAGAACATAAAATAATAGACGATATCGTCAACAACATCGTCGGAAGAAAAGTGGAAAATCACGGGAAGATTTGGAGACCTGTCGGATGCCCCGCCTGTAACAATACCGGTTTCAAAGGACAAATGGGTATTTACGAAGGCATTATCGTCAACGCGGAAATAGAAGCGCTGCTTGATCAAAATCCAAGCGACCGCGAAATCAAAAAAGTCGCGCACGGACAGGGTTTGCTTGATATGAGAGAAGACGGAATTGTAAAAGTTTTAAATGGTATCACTTCCTTGGATGAGCTCTACCGCGTGGTTGATATGACAGGAGAAAGGTAGAGAGAAAAAATACGAAAATTTTATAAAAAAGCCCATCTTACCGATGGGTTTTTCGTATTTCTTTTGACTTCCCGTCAACACCGTTCGCCATTGGCTTGTTCTCTTTTTGTAATTGAGATAAGATAAAAGAAGAAAAGATTGTTTTATCTATTTTGCGTACAATTTTTACAAAAAAAATACGCACTCTAAATATCTAAGCAATCCTTTCAGATTTAAATTGGTATTGGCACTAAAAGTTAGGAATCTTCTTAAGGATGGTTCCAGTCTACACACATAAGTGGCATCCAGAAAGTCCTCAGAGGACACCCGGAAGCGTGGAAACGCCCGATTGCTTAGATATTTACAATGCGCATTAAGTTTTCCTTCTCAAACCATTCAGTGTTTCTTTTCATGTCTACCTTAGCATATAAAATAATCTATGTCAAGCAATTCACAAAAGACCGCTAAAGAAAGCTCTTTTTTGGACAACACGCTTCGTCCTGCCATTTGGGATGAATACATCGGACAGCAAAAAATAAAAGATAATCTCCATATTCTTCTTACAGCGGCAAAAGAAAGAAATCATCCGCCGGAACACTTGCTTTTCTACGGCCCGCCGGGCTTGGGAAAGACTACTATCGCCCATCTCATCGCAAAAGAAACGGGAAGTCAGATGAAAACGACTTCAGGCCCCGCCATTGAAAAGGTCGGGGATTTGGCGTCGGTGCTTACCAACCTTTCTCCGGGCGATATTCTTTTTATTGACGAAATCCATCGGTTAAACAAAATGATAGAAGAGGTTCTCTATCCGGCAATGGAATCGGGAACGCTTGATATCATCATCGGCAAAGGCCCGTCAGCAAGAACCATACAGCTGGAGCTCCCGCCGTTCACGCTTATCGCGGCAACCACGCGCGTCGCCCTTCTCTCTTCCCCTCTCCGATCCCGTTTCTCGGGAGGAACTTTCCGTTTGGAATTTTACAAAGAAGAAGAAATACAAAAAATAATCAAACGCTCGGCGCGGCTTCTCGGTATAGAAATAGACGAAGGCGGAATACAAGAAATCGCCAAGCGAAGCCGTTTTACCCCGCGTACCGCCAACTATTTTCTCAAACGGTGCCGCGATTACGCGCAAGTCAACAAATCCCCGCTCAATAAAGACATCGCCAAAAAAGCGCTTCACCTTCTGGAAATAGATGATCTCGGCCTTACTTCTTCCGATCGCCAAATCCTTGAGATAATCATCCAAAACTTCAAAGGCGGCCCCGTCGGCCTGGGAACCATCGCGACTTCCCTTTCCGAAGAAGACGCGACGATTGAAGAAGTGAATGAACCGTATCTCATTCAGATCGGCATGCTGGAAAGAACCCCGAGAGGAAGAATGGTTACTCCAAAAGCTTTTGAACATTTAGGGTTTGATGTGCCTCCGGAAAAAATAATTTGACAATCTAACGTAAAATGCTAGTATAAAAACAGATAATGTTCAATTAAAAAACGAAGAGGTGATAAAAATGAGTTTGGAAACATTAAAAAAAGCAAAAGCTCAAATTTTAAAAGAAAGGGATTTGGAAAAGAAAGAGAGAGAAGATAAACTGAATGAATTTAAGAGACAAATAAAAGAACTTCAAGAAGAAGTTCTTGATATCAAAGATTTATCCAAAGAACAAGTAACAATGCTCATTGAACAATACTTTGATCCTCAAAAAATCGTTGAATGCGATGACGAGGCAATCCCGGCTAATGGAGCTTCCCGCATAGATTTCCATGCGAAAAAAAATGCTTACTTTTCCGTTTTCTTTGTCGCAGACGAACTTCCTCTCATTAAATATCTCATATACGGACAATAAAAACATCTTATATATCAAGTTTAAGACAAAACCCCCGATTTTCATCGGGGGTTTATTTTATTCTAACATCATCCTTTCGCGAACAATATCGGGTATTGCGCTCTTTTTTCGTTTTGGCGTTATTTCAACTTTTTTCTTTAAACCATTCTCTAAAAAACGATGTTATTTTTTCTACTATTTTCAATCTTTTATCCTCTTTTTAAAAAAACCTTATTTATTGATACCATACAATAAAAAACAAGTCAATTATTAAAAAAATATATTTTGTGGTATTTTTAAAACGTATGAAAGAAGCGCATCTTATACCAAATGAACGAATAATTCAAAGCATATTTTTTATCCGAGAACAAAAAGTAATGCTTGATAGTGATTTAGCAATGATTTATGGAGTAGAAACAAAAGTATTAAACCAGGCTGTAAAAAGAAACATTGAGCGTTTTCCTAAAGATTTCATGTTTCAATTAACAAAACAAGAGGAAGAAAACTTGAAGTCACAAATTGTGACTTCAAGTTTTGGACACGGAGGGAAAAGAAAAGTATCTTCAGTTTTTACCGAGCACGGAATTCTTATGCTTTCAAGCGTACTCAAAAGCGAACGTGCCATCCAGGTCAACATCCAAATCGTCAGAACCTTCATAAAACTCCGAGAGATGCTTTCCCATTATAAAGACGTACAAGAAAAAATAGAGGCGATGGAGAAAAAATACGACAAACACTTCAAAATCGTTTTTGATACTTTGCGTCAACTTATAAAAGAAGAAGAAAAACCTAAAAGAAAAATAGGATTTTCTCAGCAATAAATTATTCGTTTTTACTTTAAAAACATGTCCGGTCACAACAAATGGTCACAAATTAAGAACAAAAAAGGGGCTACTGACGCAAAAAGGAGTAAAATTTTCTCCAAATACGCCCGGCTTATCACCCTTGAGTCTAAAAAATGCAACGGCGATGTAAATCTTCCGACACTTCGTTCCGTCATAGAAAAAGCGCGGAAAGAAAACATGCCGTCCGACAACATTGAACGCGCCGTCAAAAAAGGAAAAGGAGGAGAAGGCGGAGAAATGGAAACGATTGTTTACGAAGGATACGGCCCCGGCGGATGCGGACTCATTATTGTCGCGCTTACTGACAACAGAAACAAAGCTGCCGCCGAAATCAAGCATATTTTCACCAAAAACGGCCTCGTCCTCGGAACTCCCGGTTCCGCCAGCTGGAATTTTGAAAAAACAGCGGAGGGATACATCCCCAAAATGACCACCCCGCTTGACGATGAAGATCTGGAAAAACTGGAAAAGATTGTAGACGAACTGGAGGATAACGATGAAGTGCAGGAGGTATTTACAAGCGCGGAATAAAAATTCTATGCGCATACTAGGAATAGACCCCGGCTACGAGCGTCTCGGCATAGCTATTATGGAAAAACGGGAAAACAAAGATTTTCTCGTCTATTCTGAGTGTTTTCAAACATCAAAAAACTCCCATTTCCACGAAAGACTTTTACTATTAGGAGAAAAGATTGGCCGCATTATCAAAGAATACCAGCCAGATACTATGGCGATAGAAACGCTTATGTTCAACACCAACCAAAAAACAGCGATGAATGTCGCTGAAGCGCGCGGTGTGGTTCTTTTTCAGGCAATGAAAGGCGGTCTTGAGATATTTGAATTCACTCCGCTCCAAATTAAAATTGCCATTACCGGCTACGGCAGGAGCGACAAAAACCAAGTAACCGAAATGACCAAGCGTTTGGTAAAAATAGACAGAAAGGATGCAAAAGACGACGAATATGACGCCATCGCTTGCGCGCTTACTTGTTTCGCTTCTTACAACACGCTCAAGATACAATAAAAATCGTTATTTTTAGCAATATTTTTCACTTTTCAAGATATTCACAGAGGGTATTGCATTATCAATTGATATTTGATACAAATGTAGCCATGCCATCTTTTTGCGGTTTACAGAACCAATAAAAGAGAGGATGTTTTTAGTAATTTATTCACATACAATATGATGCAATCCGGCGATTATTCTCATTTAACATCTGATGATAATGAGGAATTAGAAGAGGTCAGCCCGCTCAACCCCAATCTTTTTGCGGAAGACGAAGATGATGACGACGAACCGCTGCTTTTAGACGAAGAAGACGAGGATGATGACGAAGACGAAGAGGATATCATTGGAGGAGAAGACGACTTTTAAGACAAGGTGTTAGCTGTTAGGTTTCAGCTTTACAAAACAAAAAAAATGGCGGTTTACCGCTATTTTTTTATTTTTATATTATAAAGCTAAAACCCAACAGCTAAAAGCTAACTCCTTGTCTTATTGTGACTTTTTGTAAAATATATGGTATTTTATTCTCATGAACACACAAAATTTCTTTGGTAAATTATTAGGGAAAAACAGCAAAAAAAGCGTTACAAAGAACTTTATTATAGGGCTTTTTTCTCTTTTTCTGCTTTTCATCGGCATATCGCTTTTCTGGCTTGCCACCATTCAAATACCGAGTTTGGATTCTCTTGAAAGCTGGAGAATGAGCGAATCAACCAAAATCCTTGATAGAACGGGAAAAGTTCTTCTCTATGATGTGCACGAAAACATCAAACGAACCGTTATCCCCCTTGACCAAGTATCCCCAAATGCTCAAACGGCGACCATCGCTATGGAAGATTCCCGATTCTATCAGCATTTCGGTATTGACCCGAGAGCAATCCTCCGAATGATTTTTGTTAATCTTACAGATCAAGGATTCAGCCAAGGGGGTTCAACTATCACCCAGCAGGTCGTCAAAAATGCCTTCTTGTCTCCGGAAAAAACCATCACCCGAAAAGTAAAGGAGTGGATTATGGCTATAAAAATAGAGCGAATGCTCACTAAGAAGCAAATCCTTGAGCTCTATTTCAACGAAGTGCCTTACGGTGGAAACATTTACGGAATAGAAGAAGCCTCTAAAGCCTTTTTCGGAAAGAAAGCTTCCGAACTCACCCTCGGAGAAGCCGCTTATTTAGCCGCTCTCACCCCTGCCCCGACGTATTACTCTCCCTACGGAAACAATAAAGACAAGCTTATAGAAAGAGAAGGTTTGGTCTTAAACCGAATGTTAGAACTGAAAGTAATCACTCAAGAACAATATGACGCCGCGAAGAAAGAAAAAATAACCTTTTTACCGCAACAAGACGAAGGAATTGAAGCGCCTCACTTTGTCGTTATGGTAAAACAGTATCTTGAAGAAAAATACGGAAAAGATGTCGTGGAAAATGGCGGTCTGAGGGTTACGACGACGCTTGACGCCGACCTGCAATCAAAAGCGGAAGAGATAGTGAAAAAATATGGAGATTCAAATGCGACCGCCTACAATGCCAGCAATGCCGCCGCCGTGGGATTGGATCCAAAAACGGGACAAGTCTTAGCGATGGTGGGTTCCAGAGATTATTTCAACAAAGAAATTGATGGAAACTTCAATGTGGCGCTTTCCCCTCACCGACAACCGGGATCTTCCTTCAAACCTTTCATTTACGCAACCGCTTTTATGAAAGGATATACTCCCGATACGGTTGTTTTTGACGTTCCGACCGAATTCAATACCAAATGTACCGTTGATGGACGACCGGGAAGCCCCGACGTAAAACCAGGAGAATGTTATATGCCAGGAAACTATGACGACACGTATCGCGGCCCAATGACCCTTCGCGATGCGCTCGCCCAATCAGTAAACGTTCCCGCGGTAAAAGTTTTCTATCTTGCCGGCATACAAAACTCCATTGAAACCGCAAGAAAAATGGGTATCACCACCCTTAAAGACGCAAAACAATACGGACTTACGTTGGTTCTCGGTTCAGGAGAAGTTTCTCTCTATGAAATGACCGGCGCCTACGGAGTATTTGCAAACAATGGATTAAAAAACGACAATACTTTCATTCTTAAAGTGGAAGATGCAAAAGGAGAAGTTATGGAAGAATACGAACAAGACCAGCAAGATGTATTACCAAAAGACATCGCTCTTAAAATAACCGACATCCTCGCCGATAACGTCGCTCGCGCGCCGCTTTACGACACCAACTCACCTCTCTATTTCCCCGACAGGCAAGTAGCCGTCAAAACAGGAACCACCAATGACTACCGCGATGCATGGATTATCGGGTATACGCCTTCGTTCGTTCTCGGAGTATGGGCCGGAAACAATGACAATTCTCCGATGGAAAAGAAAATATCAGGATTTATCGTCGCCCCTATGTGGCATGATATTATGGTGGAAGAACTGGCAAAGATCCCCACAGAAACCTTTGAAAAACCGGAACCGACTCCAACCGACATCAAACCGATTCTTCGCGGAGATTGGAAAACCGGCGGAGTTCACAGTATTCTTTACTGGGTAAACAAAGATGATCCGCTCGGCCCGACGCCAAGCAATCCGGCCAATGACCCTCAATACAATCTTTGGGAATATCCGGTACGAGCTTGGGCGACAGGAAACGGCGTCGGAGGAATATCAGCATCAGCGACATATGCCGCACCAAAAACATCCGAAGACACCCCTAAGATTTCCCTTATGTCCCCTTTTGCAGGAAGCACTTTTAATCCTGCAGAAAAAATTCCGGTAAATTTCCAAGGTTCAGGGAAATATCCGATAATAAAAGCGGAACTGTATGTGAACGGAACGCTTCTGGAAACAAGAAATAGCGCTCCATTCAGCTTCTCTTTCTACCCCGGACACGTCAGTAATTTACAGGAGGATAATACGATAAAAGTGGTTGTTTCAGATTCTCAAGGAAATACCAGCCAAGTTTCAACGACTTTTAAAGTGAATAAATAAAAATAAGTAAAAAAAGAACCCTTAAATAAAGGGTTCTTTTTTTGTCGCCGGTCTGGGGTTGTACCCCAGACCGAAACATTTGGGAAATATAAATTAAGTTCAGCTTAAATATTGGGGATTGGTTGAACAATTAAACATTTCGGAACGGGGTACAACCCCGCTCCGGCTACAAGCAAAGTGATATTATAACGGGTCTGAGGAGATACTTTTTAAACCATTGACATAACATAATTATCAGCGTATAATTATAATCAGATAAACATCTTTTACAACAAGAGTCCGTCATAAAGACGGTGGGAGAATGTGTCGTGAGAAAATTATATTATCCGACAACAGAAGAACGCGAATCGGCTCATGAAGCCATAACCAAACTTTGCGAATTTATGGCAAAAATGCCGATATATAAACTTTATATCATGAAGTCGGAAATGGAAGAACTGGCAAAACAATTCCCTTCTTCCAAAGAGTTCCTTGAATTGGAACCGGAAGAAATGGTACGTCGCCATAAAATGGGTATTGAAGCCGCTAAAGTTCTGATCATTAGATAAATACGCAAACAGGCCACACTCGTGTGGCCTGTTTTTTAGAAATTTGATATCGGAAATTTTTATCGTATATCTTTTATCGCTTTTTCTTTCAGAGTCTCCCTCATTTTTTCCAAAATACTTCTCTTGCTCATATACACTTCATTCTTCACAATAGACGGAACCGTAAGAAACAAAACCCCATCAACCACCGTCATTTCGCTTTTTTCAATTTTTATTCCCACGGATTCAAAGATGGCTTTTTCCGCGGCGCATTTTACCGTATCGCCGGGCGCTTCTATTTTCTTGAATTTTTCAAGATAGGTAGCGATATTGAACATAAAAACAGCTTAAGCAGTAAGCGGCATTACCAAATACATAAAGCTATTATCATTTACGCCCTTAATAACGAGAGGTCTCCCCTCCCCGGAAAAACGAAAGACGAGACTGTCTTGTTTAACAGACTGGAAACAATCAACGATATATTTCTGATTAAAGCCGCAAGAAATGTTTTTTCCGGATAAGGAAGCATCTACGGTCGTTGAATTTTCTCCGACCGCGGAATTTTTTGATTCTATAATAAACTTCTTTCCGCTGATATCCACAGAGATATCCACACGATTGAATTTATCAGAAAAAAGATTCGTGAGTTTCAAGGCGTTCATAATATCCTGTTTCAACATGGTCGCTTCCGTTGCGTATTCTTTCGGTATGATCTGACGATAATCAGGGAAATTCCCGTCAACCGCGCGTGAAGTAATATAAATATCAGCCACAGAGAAAGATATTTGATTTTTACTGAGCTTCACATTAATATCGCCGGAAATACCGTCAAGAACGCGCAGTATTTCAATGGTATTTTTTTGCGGGATAAGAATATGAGCAAAAGAAACCTTATTTTTCAAGAAAATCTTTTTTTCAGCCAAACGAAACGAATCAGTGGCGACAAAAACAAGATTTTCTCCTTCGGGATACAAACAAACGCTGGCAATCTCCGGCTTCATATCGGAAACGGAAGCGCTATACCAAACACTCTTAATACCTTCTGAAAATTTATCGGCGGGGATCTGAAAAGATTCTTCATCGCTCACCATGGGAAGAGTCGGGAAATCTTCTGAGGGGAGGCATTTCAAAACAGAACGGGTATTCGCGGTTGAAACGGTAAGATTTTCTCCGGAAAGTTCCAAAGAAACTTTTTGTTCGTATACGGAAGACAAAACGCCTAAAAGGATATTTCCTTGTACGACAAACACCCCTTCCTCCGTAACTTTTGCCGGTACGCTGATTTCTATACCAATATCAAGGTTTGTTGCGCGAAGCGTGAGTTTGTTATTTTTTGCAGAAAATAGGATACCGCCAAGAACAGGAAGAGAAAGATTTTTTCCTACCATCTTCTCTGCGAGAGAAACGACATTCTTCAAAGCATCTTTTGCACAGTCTAGTTTCATATACGTATATATAATTATTTTTTTCTTTTTTAAACTACTATTACTATATGCGGTGTGGAAAAGTGGAAAACTCGGGAATATCTTTTTCTAGAGCCATCAACCATGTCATTGTCCTGTGGATTACTCTTGAAGTACGAGTGGCGTCTCTTTGCATAAGTCGGATCGTTTTTACTGAGCGGTTTTTTATAAACAAATAATTCACTCTTATCCCCATGGTTATCCCCACGTTTTACAATTTGATTGATCGCTCGCGCGGCTCGCTATGGCGTAGGGGCTCGTCTTCGGACGAGCATGAGTGAATACTTCTGTTTTTATTGTCATTCTTTTAACTTCTAACTTTTTTTCTTTTAATTCACAGCTGTGATCGTATCTGTTCTATCTCCCCTATCAAAGCCGCGTCGTCTCTCATGCTTTCTTTTATTTTTTCACACGAATGAATAACGGTTGTGTGGTCGCGTCCGCCGAATTTCTCTCCGATGGTCGGAAAAGATATCTGAAAATCTTCACGAAGGATAAACATGGCGACTTGTCTCGGTTTTACAATCTCTTTTCTTCTTGTCTTTTCATAGATAGTCGCCTCTTCTATGTTATAGAATTCCGATACGACGCGTATAACATCTTTAATTGAGGCGGTTTTCTTCGGAACAATGTTGTTTTTGATGAGAAGCTTAAGTTCATTCAAAAGGAGTTCTCTGTTTTTGAGTTTGGATTGACATATAATGGAATTGACGATTCCCTCAAGTTCGCGAATACTGCACTCTAAAGATTCAGCGATAAAAGTAATGCAATCTTCTTCCATGGAAAAACTGCTTGATTGTATTTTTCTGTGAATAATCGCCATTCGGGACTCATATTCCGGCGTGGTAATATCCACGATCATTCCAGCTCCGAATCTGGATTTAAGGCGGCTTTCCAGTCCGTGCATGAAATTCGGGTGTTTATCGGATGAAAAGATTATTTGTTTGTTGTTTTCGTAGAGAGTATTGAAGAGATGGAAGAGCTCTTCCTGTGTTTTTTCTTTTCCTCCGATAAACTGAATGTCGTCCATGATCAGAACGTCATATTTTCGGTATTTTTCCTTAAAGTCATTTACTCGGTTGCTTTGCACGGAGTTGATATACTCCATGGAAAATTTTTCCGAAGTAACGTAATACACCCGCTTTCCCGTTTTTGATTCTTTTATGGCATTCCCTATCGCTTGGGTGATATGGGTTTTTCCCAGTCCGGTTCCTCCGTGGATAAAAAGAGGGTTGTAAGCTTGGCCCGGTCGTTTGACTACTGCCTGCGCGGCGGCATAAGCGAGTTCGTTAAAAGCTCCGATAACCAGAGTATCAAAGGTATACCTCGGATTAAGGTTGTCTTCCTTATTGATGTAGAGATCGGTTAAAGGAAGTTCTTGCGCGTATCCAGGATTACTGACCGGTTGTTTCGGGATTTCTTTTGGCGCGTCTTTTGCTGTGGCGGCAACGATAACGTATTCAATGCTTCGGACGTTTTCTGATATATTCCTTAATGTTTTCAATAAAAATTTATCATATTTTGAATACAGCCACTCTCTCACAAACTCATTGGGTATGCCGATGTATACGGTTCCATTCTCCTGCTTTATTATTCTGGTATGTTTGAACCACGTGCTGAAGTTAGCCCTTGAAACGGTAAGTTCCACTTCAACAAGAACGCTGTCCCAAAGTTGTTTATTTTCCATCTTTGATTTTGAACGGTTAACGATAGTATCATTATACTTTGTCTGTGGAAATATAAAACTTGTTCAATAGTTATTCGCATGTTCATAATAGGTGCACATGCTGTGGATAAGAATAAAAAGCTTTATTTATAGCCGAAAGATAAAAAATGAAAGGTGTGCTACAATAATTTTCGGAGGTGGCACAAATGGCGAAACCAAAAGAAAGAACCGACATTCTCGCTCTTGCTGAGAAATTAACCGGCATTCACTACAATGAAATCATTCACGCGGCTTATGAAGGAACGGATATAAGTTTTCAAGATATTCTTCAAAGAGTCTATTCTTATGAGTGCAGCGGGATTATCTACCCGAGAATACGATATTTTTCCGCTTTTCTTGTTCTTGATTGGAAGAAAAAACACGGAGATTTTACCCGGATAGAAAACCGAAAAGAAGAGGATTAATATCCATGTTTGCGCGTAAGATCAAAAAAAGAACAAAAGACCCCGCTTTATTTATCAAAGGGGTCTTTCTTTTTACCCACCCCTTGATTTTTTATGAAAGTTACTCTATACTGCCCCTATGTCTCAAACATACCAACCAAAAAAGAGAAAAAGAGCTAAAACTCACGGTTTTCTCGTCAGAACCCAATCTGTCGGCGGACGAAAGGTCTTAAAGCGAAGAAGACAGAAAGGACGCGCCAAGCTCGCCGTCTAATTTGCGCGGGTTTTCTCATATAATATCCTAAAAACCCTATAAAAGGGTTTTTTGTGAATAAATAGCCATGTTTCCTAAAAAAAATCGCATTACTAAAACCGGGTTTGATGAACTCATGAAAAAAGGGCGCGTTTTGCACTCCCTTTCTTTTTCTTTGCGTTATTTCAAAAAAGAGAATACCCCGGTAAAATTTGCTTTTGTGGTATCAAAAAAAGTAGCTAAAAACGCCGTAGACCGAAATATCTTGCGACGAAGAGGTTTCTCTGCCCTTCGCGATTTAGGTGTTTTGAAACAAGAAAATACTCTGAAAGGTATTTCCGGAGCGTTTTTTTACAAAAAAGAAGGAAAAGGGGTGAAGATTGAGGATCTTGAGAAAGAAATAGATGAGGTTTTGAAAAAGATTATTATCTAAAAAAGCACGAAATTTAAAATCTCAAGCTCTAAATAAATTTCAAAATAAAAATCTAAAATATCAAACGACGACGGAAGTATTTTTAATTTTGAAATTAAAATTTTGTGATTTATTTGGAACTTGAGATTTTAAATTTGATGCTTTTTAAGTTTTTTATGAAAAAAGTCCTTCTTTCCATTTTAAAAATATACAAACTTATTTTTTCTCCCGACAAAGGCCTCTTCCGTCGCCGTATGCCCACCTGTGTCTTTTACCCTACGTGCTCTGATTACGCCGAGGAAGCGATAAAAAAGTACGGAACGATAAAAGGGTCATGGCTTTCCATAAAACGCATCGTACGCTGTCATCCATGGCAAAAAGAGCATATTGATTTAGTACCTTAGCCTAGAATTTTTTCTTGTCCTTAATCTTATTTTCACCTACAATATAGTAATCTATGAAAACCCTTTTTCACACCATTTTCTTTCAACCAATGTACAACGCTCTGGTATTTTTGGTAGACATTTTACCGGGCGGAAGCGTCGGTTTGGCAGTTATCATTCTTACCTTGTTGGTAAAGTTTGTCCTCTTCCCTCTTTCTCAAAAATCGGTTGTTACTCAGGTTAAAATGAGGAAACTTGAACCGGAACTAAAAAGAGTGAAAGAACTCCATAAAAACAACCAGCAAGAATTGGCGCGCGTAACAATGGAACTGTACAAAAAAGAAGGAGTAAATCCTTTTTCCGGATGTTTTCTCCTTCTTCTTCAACTTCCAATCATCTTTGCTTTGTATTATGTGTTTTTGGCCGGACTCAAATTTGATAAAACACTGCTCTATTCTTTTGTTTCTCTTCCTGATACGGTAAATAGCGTTTTTCTTGGTATAGATCTGGTAAAAAAGAGCATGCTCCTTGCGGTTATTGCCGGAATTTCCCAGTATTATCAAATCGCGCTTTCTATGCCGGCTTTGCCAAAGCGAACTTCCAACGAACCAATGTCTTTTCAGGAGGAATTCTCAAGAAATATGAATACGCAAATGAAATATATCTTCCCTTTCTTGGTGGTATTCATCTCTTATTCCATCTCTTCTGCGATTGCTCTCTACTGGATTATCAGCAATATGTTCGCTATCGGCCAGGAATTGTACGTAAGAAGAAAAACAAAAGCTGTTGTAAGGTAATATATTAAAAAAGCGACCTTTAAGGTCGCTTTTTTATATTAATGGACGGTGACATCCCAATGATCGCTTTCAAGCGCGTAGATGGCGCCGCTTGTTTTTGATTGGTATTGTATGGCTCCGTCGCTTCTTGTTCCTATATTGGTGTATTGTTCCGGGTGGTCAATAATATGGTTGGAAAGGACTGTTCCTTGTGTTCCTCCGGACGAAAGATCTACTTTATGTCCATTACAGTGGTTTGGATTGCTTGAGTTGCTGCAATTATGAACTCCCGTGTTTTCCGACCCTCCGGTAACGACAATATCGCAATTGCATTCAGTTTGTACTCTTTTTACTTCGTTAAGCGTTTCCGGTCGTACTCCTGAAAGTTGCGTTCTGTCTGCGTCTGCATTTACACTGATGTGTCCCGTGTCAGTAAGCAGCTTTCTATTCGCATCTTCGTTCCCAGTACCTGCGGGAACTTGGCTTGTTTGTTGATAGAGAAAACAATCATCTGTTGTTCCGAGAGGGTTAGAGATGACTAATACCGATTGACATCCGGCGGCTGAATCGTAACATCCGCCCGTTTTCTCTCCTGTTGTCGGGTTTGCAATGCAGTACTGGTCTCTTGATTGAGATTCCGTACCGGCTCCGGGGGTATAGGCATCAAATATGGTCGTATCTATGTTAAGCCCTATACGTAAAAGTCCCGGATTGATTGTATTGAGAAGTACGGCAGAGATAAGAAGAATAAAAAGTCCTACTACCGCATTTGTTATTTTGCTTTTCCCTTCGCCTATAGCAAAAGGGGTTTGCGCGACGATATATTGAATACCGCCGATAACGATCATGAGCACTGCAAAAACAATCGCAAGGCCCACAGCTGCGGTAAAAATTCCTTTCATGTAAACAGCTAATGTTGGGGTCGTTCCCGTTGGTATGGTCGGTATAGGGGCGAGGGGTACATATCCTTCGTTCGCAGCCAAAACTTTCCCGGCAAAGAGAAAAAAGAAAGAAAAGAGAGTAAAAGCGAAAGTTTTTGTTTTTAAATGCATATTTTTAGAGATTTTTTGGCAATGGCGACCCGTTCGGGCAGAAACTTAATCCGTAATCCTGTCCGGCAGCTTTTTGATTTACATTGGAAGGAACGGTCATAGCCACTTTAATCTGGCAGGCTTCTTCTTGTGTAATACCGAGATTTTGCAATAATTCTTTTTCCCCGTCGATTCTCGCTGTTCTTAAATCTCCCCCAGTGAGGCTGATAAGAAAACTTTGGTCGTTGGAAAAATAAAGAACGGTATAGAAGGGGTGTTCTTTTAGCGATGCTCCCCATTCTTCATAAACGGTTGTTTTCGGGCTTTTTAGGAAATCGTTTACGGAAAGATTGCCGCCATTTCTTGTTTGCACGAATCTTTTTCCTTCCGCCGGTTTTTGAGCCGGTACAATAACGGTCGGATTCGTTTTTCTTGGTGTCGTTGCAACCGAGGTGTTTTCTCCTGCCGGGATAATTACCGTTTTAGGTGTTTGTTCCGAATAAAGCTTCCAAAAAAAGTAACCGCCGACAAGGAAAAGAAGAAAAATAATGTTGCCGAGGATAATAAAGATTTTTTTATTCATATTCGTTATTTTTTAAAGTCCGCACAAAGCTCCGGTACTCCATTGATGCCAATCACTCCCCCCATTGGATAGTTGTTTGGCATATTCAATGTTTACGCGAGCTGTTTTTGCCGCCGCGGCGCATTTTCCATACATTTCTGAATCTTTAATGGTACAAGCATAGTTTGCGGCAGTGAAAGGGCTCGCGCTGTTGTTATGCGCGCAAGGAAGCCCGCTCAGGTTGTGCTGAGTTAAGTTGATTTGAAACAATCCGTAACTGAATACTTCTCCTGTTCGGCATTTGTCGGTGGCGCTTCCGGCAAGCGGGTTTCCTCCGCTTTCAGCATTGCATATGGTAGAAGCTTTTTCCGCGTTATCTCCGAAGAAAGAACTCAGGTTTTCAACGGAACAAATTCCTATTGTGAGGGGCTGACATTTACCATTCCCTCCCCCGCAACCCTTCGGTATGGAACTTCCTCCGGAAGAAGAACAGGTGTGCGACACACAGGGTTTTGCTTCGGAACCGGAACTGCATTCGGGATAATTGTAAGTGCTTTGTTTCGCGGTGCAATCAGCCGTCGGATCCTGCGATGTTGAACTCGGATAATCGCAGTACTCGGTACAGTCTTTTTGCACGATGCAAACAGTATTTGTTTGTTTGGCTACGGCTGCGCTTCTTTCCGAAATCGTCCCGGGTGTGTATTGGTCAAAAACAATCGTCTTTAAGTTTAAACCGATATTCAGCAATTCAGGGTTTATTACTTGAAGGATAAGATACGAAAGAAGAGCGAGAATTAGACCGAGTATGGCTCCGCCAATGCGTTTTTTTGCATCACCCATTGCGAAAGGGGTTTGCGCGACGATATATTGAATACCGCCGATAACGATCATGAGCACTGCAAAAACAATCGCAAGGCCGATAGCGGCAACGATTATCCCCTTCATATACTCGGGGAGAGAAGTGCTTGTTTTGACGGCAACCGTGGGGATATCAGCGAGAAGCGTATATCCTCTTGAACCTGTTTGTGCGGCCGGTACGGTATTTTGATTATCGCTTACCTGAGGAACCGTTCGGCATTCATGGCTATTTCTGGTAAATATATAAGTGTTTAGTTTACTGCTGCATAAATCCGGACTACTGAAACACTCGCCTTTGGTATTGCCTACCACATCAAAATCGCAGTATTGGTCAGCGGCATAAGTAAAAGGCTCATTCAGAAAAAATGTTTGCAGTAAGAAGACAAACGAGAGGATTTTTATGTTTTTTTTGGGAATATGATTCATTTTTTATTCACTTTCCCCGTTCAAAAGATCAAAAGCCCAAAGAGACGAATCTCTTTTGTTTATAAAGAAAAGAAAATCTTGAGAAGGAGAAAGGGTTACGTTCGTCATATCAATAAGTTTTGAAGTAATAGAGCTCACGGTAAAAATGGCGGTTGTTTTTCCGGTTGTTGCATCTATTTTCCAGATATTATCAGCAAAAGAGGCTGTTCCTTGATACCAATCATCCGGATATACTCCCCCCGTGAATGTTTTTGGTACTCCGCAATAAATGGAAACGTTGTCTTTTTTCCAAACGCATTTTTCCGGCAGAGTCTGTAAAGGTACGCTTATGGTCACAGAGGTTTTTCTGTCATAGAGAAAGAGAGAAACGCCGCTTCTTGTACTCATAGAGTAAAGGATCTTTTGATTATCCGGACTTGGAAGCGTTGTCAGACCCGAGATCTCTCCGATAATCTTTTGCATATTCCCTGTTCTTATGGTGAATGCGTACAAAAATCCCGGAACATTTTGTGATGCTTTGGTTTGGAGGAGTACGGTAGACCCGTCAAAAGAAACCGGAAGCCATTCAGAAAAAGGAGAGAGAAAAACATCGGAGGAAGTATTTTTCTGAAGATCAAGGATCGTGCCGACGGCGGTTCTGTTATTAAAATCTCCCGTTCTGGTTGTATAAAATGCTTTTTTTGCGTCGGAAGAAATTTTCATATCCAAAATATCCGAAGTAAGGAATTTTCCGCTCGGAAGAGAAGCAACATCGGCTTTCTGTGTCGTTGTGGCGGTTTTTGAGGATGATTCTCTTATGGAATTTGAAAGATCAAGAGCAAAAGAAGTGATGCTGTTGCTATTGGTTTTTACGTAACGCAATATCACTGATTTTCCGTCGTTTCCGAAAAATGCCTCTGATACTCTGGTTATGAGAGAGTTTGAAAGACGGTTTGCTTTCATATCCTCCATTTTTACTTCATAGATGTTTCCCGTTTCTTTTTCCGTATACTCAACGAAAGGTTTATCCAGTCTGTTGTAGGTAAAAAGTCCGGCAGTCGGCTTCTCAGTTACTTCCCTCAAAAGCGGAAATACTTTTTCTCCTGTCTGTATGGAGGGAATCTCCCCTGTTCCCGTGGTTTCCGTTGTTCCGGTCGTTCCGGTCGATGTCGGAGTCGTTGTCTTTCCAAATGGAAAAAAGTCCGCAAACGGGATATTTGTTCCGGTTCCCGTTTTTGCGCCCTGTTGAGAGATCAGAAATAACGCAAGCAAAAGACCGAGAGCGATAATCACGATAATGCCGACGATAATGTAAAGCTGTTTTTTTGTCATGCTATTTTATTGGTTGCTATATACGAGCGAAACGCTTTTTGATGCCGTTTGAAGATCATATCCTTTATTGTCTATACTGAGTTTTAATTGGTATCTCCCATTCCCTTTTTCCGGCTTTCTTAAAGTAAATTCGGCTTTGTTGTCCGGGTTGGTTTCCAGCGCTCTTCCGTCAAGTTTCCATATGAAGGACGCTTTGTTATCGTTTATATCGGAAAGAGAAAAGAAAAACGGTACCGCGTGCATGGTAACTTCATTTTCTACATAATTAAAAACATCCAAAAGCGCATTTTCATAACGTACTCCTTGAAGGGGTTTGTTCTCATAAAAGACAATCTTCGGCTCATAGACATAGACCGGTATTTTTTTGGTGATGGAAATGCTTTCATCTTGGGATGTCGCGGATAAAGTAATGTCGTCGCTGGTGAAGGTATACCCGGTTTTATAGATAAAAGTGTTTTTTCCAAAACCGGAGCTTGGCTGGTTAGTGAAGTATCCTCTTTTCCATTTATATACAATGTTATTCGCATCAATGACGGTGTTTTGATATACAAAACGAGGAAGGGCGACAATACGAACCGTGCTTTGAGACGTCGGAAGCGCTTTTCCTTTATAGAATGGGGGTGTATGAGTGTCCGCTTCCCAAAGAATTTCCAGGGTATTTGGGGTGATCGTTATTTCTTTTGATATCGTGCCATACGAACTGGTATCCAAAAAAACTTTAACCGAAGAAGTTTCTCCGACGCTCCCGGTTTTGAAAGTGAAGCTTCTTTTTCCTATGCCGGTCAATTTTGTTTGTCCGTTAAGAGACCAGGTGATATTGGTTGTGTCGGTATTTCCTTGAGAATAGGAAACGGTTGCGGTAACGTCAGTGTTTGGTTCCGGGTTTACCGGGGATAAGGAAAGAGAGAGAAAAGAAGCCGTGTTTTGAGAAGTTTGCGCGAATACCGCTGTTCCGGAATACGCAAATACAAAAAACGCGATTAAAACAAAGGAAAAAATAGATTTCTTCATGCTTTCATTATATCGTAAAAAAGATACGGCAAAAAGAAAGTTATACACATAAAATAAATAA
>CALREZ010000004.1:0-3169 GCA_943356445.1 Candidatus Nomurabacteria bacterium | reverse complement strand
ATAAAAAGTCCGACTTTTCGAAAAAGTCGGACTTTTTATTTATTTTTTCTCCTGCGTTTCTTGTTCTTTCTTAAATTCGGCGTATTCGTCTTTGGATTTTTTAATCGCGAGGACTTGAGACGGGTCTGAAGTAATAATCTGGTCTTCCGTATAAGAAGCGATTACTTTTATGGCCACATGCTTGGATCCCGCGAAGAATATTCCCTCCCCTACTCCCGATTCCAACAAAAGATATTTTTCCTCGTCGGTCAGATTGAACGTTTTTTGAACCATATCAACCGATGACGGGGATTGTTTCATAAGGAATTGAAGCGAAGAGTTTGTGATGATTGGCAATCCGTACGGACTTCGCAAAAAGTCTTCCACGTCTTGAGTGATGGTGGCGATTCCGAGGAAGTATTTTCTGCCTCGTTTCGCAAGACTGAAGAGGAATGAAGCGGTATCTTCGGATTTCATCATCCACCACGCCTCGTCTATGACCAAAAGCCTTTTTCTCAGCTCTTTTCTGATGGAACTCCAGATAAAGTGCGTAATAATATACATGGCGACCGGTTTCAACTCATCTTCCATGTCTCGGACGGAAAATACGACGAATTTCTTGTTTATATCAACATTTGAAGGCTTGTTGATGAAGTTTGACCATGTTCCTTTGGTGTATTTGGTGAGGCGTTGAACGAGACTTTCCGCTCCTTCCATTCCCGCAAGAACGAGTTCAAAGTCTCCTAAGATCGGCGGTTCCACTTCGGCAAAGTTTGACTCAATCGTGATATCTTTCATCGCGTACGTTTCGGTAATGGCTCGGTCTATAATAGCATCTTCCTCCGGCGATATTCCCCCGAACATGATACGGAACAAACCGACAAGATTGATGATGTGGGAACGCAAAACATCGGCGGTTGATTCATCTTCTCTTGGAATGGGCAGGTCAAACGGGTTGATATGGTGTCCGGAAGTGAGCGAAATGTTGAAATATCTCCCCCCGGTCGCTTCCGCCATATATTCGTACTCTCTTTCCGGGTCTATAACGATAACCTCGGTATCAAACATGAGCGTTCTTAATATCTCAAGCTTGGTCGTATAGGATTTTCCGGATCCTGACTTCGCGAAAATGATGGAATTGTAGTTTTCAAGCGAGAATCGGTCAAAAAGAACGAGGCTTGAGTTGTGGCGATTAACCCCATAGAGAATTCCGCGATCTGAAGTGAGATCAAACGAAACGAACGGGAAAATACTGGAAAGCGGGGATGAATTCAGTTTTGAATGAACGAGCAGTTCGTCGGTTCCGGTCGGGATAACGCTATGGAAACCCTCTTCTTGTTGGAAAAGCGCCGGTTTGACGTAGACGAGCTTTGATTCCAAAAGGGATTTTATATGCGTTTCAAATTTATCAAGTTCTTCGTCGTTCGCTCCGTAAATGGTGAGGTATAATCCGACATCAAAGAGCTTTTCCGTAGCTTGCTGGAGCTTATCGCGAAGATCCTCCAGGTCTTGAAAAGCGGTTTCCAGCACCGGGTCGCGAATGAATCCTTTCTCTTCTCTTTCGTGTATCTGACTCTGTACCTCGGTAACCTTTTTTTGGAAAGTTTTCAGAACGGTTCCGGTATCTATCGGGTGGATAAAGACGGAAATATCAAAAACGCGGTCAAGGTTGATGATCGGAGAGAACCAGTTATCGGAAAGATATCTCGGATAGGAAATGACGAAAAAAGTTCTCGCTATTTTTTCTCCCAGATTGAGCTGGTTCGGCGTTATTTTGAGTGCCGCCGGAGCGAGGACGTCACGCAATTCAAGAGCGCCCGCCTCATATATTTCCTGAGGAAGAATCGGTACAATCTCTTGTTTTTTATCTTTGTTTCCAAATAAACTCATATATTTTTATTTTGCGTTTGAATTTTCAAGAGGCATCGGTTTGTCTATTTCTCCCGGATTGAATATCTTGTAAAAAAGTTCAATGATTTCTTCCGTTCCGAGAAGGGCGACCCGAATGCCGATGCGGGATAATCCTGCCTCTATGATGGAAATGCGCTGTTCTATCTGTGTTTTGCTTTCCTCAAAACTTTCCAGCCATTCTTTTGTCGCTGTTTTTCCAGTATCAACTCCGCCGCCGAAAGCGGAAAGCGCCGACCATCTCTTCTCTACCCCTGCCCCGATATTGCTGGTATACGGAATGACGATAAAGAAGCTTTTTGCCATGATATTCGTCGTCTCCGTGAAATTTTTGATGAACTCAATATATTCTTTCGTCTGTATTTTCATGAGTTCATTGACCTGTTCCTGCGCTTTTTCTTCCAATAAAGCCATGTACGGCCTGATATCAAGACGTCGGGATTGGATATAGAATTGAGTGGAAAATTCAAGAGAGTTGAGAAAATTTTGGAATTGAGAAATGATCGCCTCCTGTTCATCCTGTGATTTCAAAGCGATATTCAAAGAAGAGGCCATCATAATGACCCGAATGGAACCGTCTTTCATAATGACGACTCCGTCCCGAACCTCTTTGAACGGAATGAATTCTTGCGCCGGTCTTGATTTTTGCATTGTTTGAACAGACTTATTATTTAATTTCGTTTGTCATCCCGGGCCGAGACCCGGGATCTGCGTCGTTTCTTTCTTGTTTCTCTAAATATCTTTTAAAAGCGGTGATTTTTTCTGAATCTGCTGGTTATTTTTTACTTCCTGCTGCTGTTTTATATCCAAACTCCACGCAAGATCTTTCAGGTTTCCGGCGGTAAGCGGCGGAATATAGACGCTGGTAGCGGTTTTATTCCTGTCCGCTTCTTCTTTTGTTTTTTTATTGGGAGTTTTTTTCCAAATATAGAGCCTCGGAGAGAGAAGGTATCGGATGAAAGAATCAACGACGACAATAAAAGGCTTGTTGTTTATCTTAACGAAAGCGAGCGACACGCTAAAAGCGATAACCGCGAGAATAATGAAAAAGGAGATATAGATCGGCAGATAGGTATACGCCAGATACGCAAGCCCCGCTCCCCCGATGATATAGAGGAACTGCTTGAAAGTAAGTTGTCCAAAGATTTTATCCTCTACCTCAAGAAATTGCGGTACATGATATTGCATAATTACAGTATATCAAACAAACCCGCGAGTGTGTATAGTTGATGGTGAAAAAAGAAAAAGCGTATCGGATTTAATCCGATACGCTTGATGTTTT
>CALREZ010000003.1 GCA_943356445.1 Candidatus Nomurabacteria bacterium | reverse complement strand
TAACGGCATCATGAAACTCAAAATCACTCTTTTTGCGTTCGTTTTTCTCTTGATGCCGGCTTTTGCTTCGGCGAATATATATTTTGACGACGCGGACGGCAATGAATTTGATTGTTCTGCTATCGGCGTTTGGAGCGAATCCACTCAAACCTGCGCGATGGATCGCGATGTCGCGGGGAACATTTTCATCTCTGACCCCGGAACGACTTTGGACGGAAACGGACATACTCTTTCCTCTTATTCATATCAAGATGGAACCGGCGTTGAAATAGAGGACACAAACGGGGTAACCGTTAAAAATCTTACTCTTCACGGTTTTCGCTATGGCATATTCGCGAGAGGCGCCAATTACCTTCCTCTGGAGGAAAATGTTTCTCTCAGAAATAATACGATTACCGAAAGCGCAAAGGGCATCTTTATGTATCGCAACACCGGTTTTGATATCTCGGGAAATACCGTAAGAGGAAGCGATACGGCTATTCAAGTTCTTAATTCGGAGAGCGGACTGGTTAAAGATAATGTCATTGAAGAAGGAATGGACTCTTACTCATGGGCGATGAGCGTGTCTTCGGTTTCTTCCAGCCAGATACTTGATAACAAAGCAGACGGTGTTGGGTCCGGGTTTGGTTTGTCGCAAGTGAACGACATCGTTTTTAAAGGAAATACCGTTCTTCACTCAACGGTTGGGCTTTCCCTTCTTTCCGATTATCAGTTCCGCAATTCTTTTTTGGAAAATACCTTTCGCGATTCGGGAACGGGAGTAAACATATTCCATGAAAGCGGAGGCGGCGGTTCTTTTTCTTTTGCGCCTCTCTCAAAACTGTTCGCTTTTGCAAAAAACGTTTTTTCCGGAACGGCATTTGCTGATACCGACGACGACAGTATTTTCTTTAAAAATAATTTTATCAACAATACGCGAGACGTTTCTCTTGATGGAGCCGCTCCGGTGAGGTTTTTTAGGCTTTCTCCCGACGGCGGAAATTACTGGGACAAAAACACCGATTGTTCCGACGGAGACGCGGACGGTTTTTGCGACGTTCCATACGTCATTGATGCAAACCTCGGCGTTGCCGATAATTTCCCTCGCGTCCATAAAATGGGAGATATCCCGACCACTATCGCCGGAACCGAAACGGAGGACGACGGATGGCAAGATGCGAAAGGCGTTGCCGATAAAACGAAATTCACTTTCGGCGTTTCTTACACGGGAACAGCGCCAAGCGATGTAATGCTTTGGACGAATGATGGAAATGCGACCAGTCATTATTCACTCGCTTTGGATAACGGCGCATATTCTCTCGTTCAAACTTTCCCGAAAGGCCATTACGGATATCACTTTGAAGCGAACGGCGGAACGTTGCGATTTCCGGCAAGCGGGGAACTTTCATTTACTGCCGGATATTCCAACGTGGCGTTTTTGCCGGGGTTGGAAGCGAGCCGATTGTATCGTTTGGATGGCACGAGATTGTGGGAACCGGAAATTCTCCACGACAACTCGCATCTCTATATGAACAGCGACGGAACTTCCATACTCTCGGGAATATATGCCGGCGATATTATTGATAACGCCTATGCGCCGGTAAAAGGAAATATCTATCAGTCGTTCATGGGAAAAATGAATGACCTGAAAACCGACGGAACGATACATAACTGGCAATCATTCCCATATGACTGGCGATACTCTGTGGTTGATACCGTAGATGATGCGATGGTGCAAAAATATCGCGCGCTCGCCGAAACTTCGGACACGGGAAAAGTGACGATCATCGCGCACTCCAACGGCGGTTTGGTGGCAAAAGAATTAACGATAAAATTGGGAGATGACGCCTCCAAACTCACCGATCAAATGATTTTCGTCGCTTCTCCTCAATCGGGAACGCCGTCCGCGGTCGGAGCGATTCTGCACGGTTTCCAGCAAGGCCTCCCGTTTGATAACTGGCTCAACAATATCATTACGCCGTCGGAGGCAAGAACCCTCGCCAACAACATGCCGAGCGCTTACGGATTACTGCCGTCCGCAAATTACTTTACGTACACCGATGACCCGGTTATCAAGTTCGGTGATTTTCCTTTGCTCGCCGACTGGCGCGCAAAATACGGAACGACGATACGCTCCGAAGAAAGATTGCGGAATTTTATGACCGACCAAAATCGGGAAGCTCTGGCAGTGAACGACGATTTGAAAAACCCATGGAAAGGGAATACGGCACTTTTTGATAACGCCGCACTTTTGCATAATACCCTTGACGCTTGGGCGCCTCCGACCGGAGTGGAACTCACCGAAATCGCCGGCTGGGGAGAAGAAACGCTGAAGACGATTGAGTATTATCAAGGTTCAAAAACCGGCTGCAAAACCGTAGCAACCCTGGAAGCCTGCCATACCGACCCCGCGTTGGAATTCCGTCCGGTCATGACGATAGACGGAGATGGAACGGTCGTGACGAGCAGCGCGCTCTGGACGAGCGGAGCGAGGAAGTATTGGGTGGATTTGAGAAAGTATAATAAAGAACATGTTATTTCCGCTCCTCTTGGAAGACATCACTCAGATATTTTTGAAGTTCCAGAACTTCTTACTTTTGTTAGAGGTATTGTGACTCGTAATAGCTCTTCTGCCGTTCAATATGTTTCAACTCTTGCTCCACAAGGAAACGAAAATGATGTTCGTCTCCGTTTTACCCTCCATTCTCCTCTTACTATTGATTTCTACGACAATCTTGGCAACCACACCGGCGTTTCCACTACGACAAACCAAACAGAAGAAAACATCCCCGGCAGCAGGTACATGACTTTCGGCGAAGTGAAATACGTCAGCATCCCCAGTACTGCAAACGTTCGTCTTTTTCTAGATGGCTACGAAGAAGGCTCGTTCACCCTTGAGGTGGAAACCGTCAGCGGCGATACCGTTCTTTCTTCCTCTTCTTTCGCCGGAATACCGAGTAATGAAAACACGACCGCAACCATGAATATCTCTGCGGGTGGAGAAATATCAAACCTATCGCCTTTATTGGTAGACGAAAACGGCGACGGCATTTTGGAATTCACACTCTCTCCGAAAGCGGGAGAAACAGTACTCCCCGATTTGAGTCCCAAAAAAGAAGAATCAAAACCCGTCGTTTCCGGCGCTGTCCCCGTGTTGTTTCTTTCACAAAACGTGATTCCTTCCCCAAGGTCTTCCCTTAAGGAGGAGCAAAGCGACGGGGAAAGGGGAGACCTTGGGGAAGGAGTGGTACTTTCTCAGAATCCTTCGTTTGTCATTCGCAATAATAACGAAACGGCAATAAACACATCTCCCGTCCCCCGTCATTCCGGCCCTGAGCCGGAATCCACGTCGTCCGTCGTCGTCCCAACCACAACTCCATCAATCCAATCCTCCTCTCTCCTCGCCACCCCATTCTTCCCCAAAACAAAAGCCGCTGAAGGAATTCTCCTCGTTTCTTTTGTCGGGGGCGCGTTGTGGATAATATGGAAGTGGTAGGGATAAGGTGTGGTATAATGGAGTGGTTAGAAATTAATTTTTGAGGTATGAAATTAACAAAGGGAAAAGTATTAAGTATTTCTATACTTATATCAATAGTTTTACTGATAGCCGACAATCTGGGTAATACTAAACTTTGTACAACGATAGGTTATCTTGACGGTAATATTTACCCATGTATGGACGTTTTGTATTTAATTGAATTGATGTTTTTGTCATTTTTACCTATCACGATCTTCTCTCTCATCACCTACCCTCTCCGCGAAGAAACTTTCCGTTCATGGCTTCGTTTTGCAAAATGGTGGGTACCCATGTCCATGCTTCTCGTCCTCATCACCCCCGACGGTCAATCCGGCGGCTACATGCCCTCGCTCATAGACAAGCAGGTCGTCGCTTTTCTCACGTCTGCCGTCTTCATCATCATTTCCCTTATAATCGTCCTCTATAAATCCATAAAACTGAGAGGAAAATAACCAGCACTCGAATACCCTAAAAACCGGCCAAAAACAGCCGGTTTTTCCAACCCACAATCGGGTCAAATAGGAGCAAATGACCCGATTCGTTCTCTTGGGGACAGCCTTTGTTTTTGAAACTCCTCCGTGGTAGAGTAGAGAGATACTTGGGGTATTAGTGTGGTAATAAAATTACTTTATGAACATTTTTGAAAAGGGAAATTTTAAACCGCTTTCAAACGAATTCAAACAATTGGGATTATTAGCTTTGCAACAATTGTCAGAATTTCAAGATAAATTTGAAATATACGATACCGATACAACAATAAATTCAATAAGAGATACTATCGTTGCGGGTTATTTGGGTTTTGATTTGGTTAATACCGAAAAGCACGGTTTTGATGCTAAAAGAAGTTCAACAGGGGAATTTCTTGAGGTAAAACAGTGTAGTTTATCTTCTAAAAGATGGGGTGGGACATGGAATGATACAAACGAAGAAAAAGCAAAAGCTTTTTCTGATAAAAAGCTATTTACCGTAGTTGCTGTCTGGAAAGGGGCGAGCGATTTACAGTTTCTTGTTTTTGGGCAAAATAAAAAATTGGGACAATATCTTTTGGAAAGAGTCACACAAAGAAAAGATGGAAGTCGTTCAACTCAAAATGTCACGATAGAAAAATTAATAGAATGGGGATTTATCGTGATAATTCCACCAGGAAGAGAAAAGAAAGACGTTTTACAACAGCTGTCTGTTTATAACAAAAAACTCTCTAATTATATTACTTTAAAAAATATCAAAACAATCGGAGAAATTTAATCTAATGATGAGATCGTTTTCTCTGCGATCTTTATATAATCCGGATTGATTTCAAAACCGATATAGTCATTGCCAAGTTCTTTTGCCGCGAGACATTCAGAGCCGGTTCCGACGAAAGGTACGAGAACGACACCGCCATTTTTTGGCATTGCGGATTTAATGAGCTTTCTACAAAGTTCAATTGGTTTTTGAGTCGGGTGTTTCATTACATCGTGATCAGCATGCTGTTTGAGCTCTCTTGGAGAAAACACATTGTTTTTGCATGTTTTGCAAATGAACCATCTTTCGTTCATTCCTGCACCTCCGGCAAGTGCTGGTATTTTTATAACATCTCTCGGTAATGCACCTCCTTCATGCGCATTATAAACGGTTTCTTTTCCATTTTTGCTAAAACGGCCGATTGTCCCCTTTCTTACTTTGCCGGCAGCTCCATTTAAAAAACCCTCCGTGTAAGGTTCTCTCACTTCGTCACGATTAAAAATAGGCCTATTTTTCCAAGCGCAAATTATTGATTCATGGCTTCTCTGCCAGAACTGCAAAGAGGCGACATTTTTATTGGTGTAATGCCAAATAAGCCATCTTTTATTAAGAGAAATTTCAACAGAAAGATGTGCGAGTATTTCACTAAATCCATAAATGAATAATGTTCCTGTTGGTTTCATAATCCTGATAGATTCTTCAATCCAGCTTTTTGACCATTTTACATATTCGGACATTTCTCTTTTATCAAAATTATTCCCGAAATCTTTCCCTATGTTGTAAGGCGGATCAATGATTATAACATCACAGCTTTCGCTTGGTAATTTTCTTAATTCTTCAACCGCGTCATTGAGAATAATTTTATTCAATGGTAACTTTTTTTCTCTTGAAACAAGATTTCTTGAAATGAAAGTATTGTAATCGGTATTTTCTTCGCTTTTGATAATATCGGTGACAATGCCTTGAATTTCAAACGGAGTATTCTTGGAAATAATAATGGAATCCATTTTTCTGTTCGCCGGCTCTAAACGAATGCAATTTTTTTCTTGGTAAAACTTTTTTAATGTCGTTTCGTAATTATTTACCAAAGCCACAACCTTTTCGCCATTTTCCGCTACGGATTGTTGTTTTATTAAAACAATATCTCCGTCATTTATATTTTCTTCTATCATGCTATTTCCCATCACTTTTAGAGCAAAGAGAGAACCTTGTTTTGGTACTTTGCTTTGAGGAATAGCGATTGTCTCCTTTTCGGAAATCGTTTCTATCGGAAAGCCCGCAACTATTATTCCTAAGAGGGGGATTTTTACTAATCGTTCACTGGAGGTAAGACTAATTGCACGAGCTTTATTTCCAACTTTATCTAAATAGCCTCCTTCTTTAAGTTTGGTTACGTGAAAATGAGCAGTAGAGACTGACGCAAGTTTTAACTTTCGTTGGATTTCCTCCAAAGAGGGGGCATACCCTTTCTTTTTTGAGTACTCTTTAATAAAATCAAGAACTTCTTTCGGTCGTTTTGTGAGCATTGTGTTTGTTGACTTTGTATTTATAGAAATAGTATAATAGAAAAAAAATAGAAAATCAAAAAGTTATCCACAAAAAAGTTTTTATAATAAAAAGGTTATTGGAATTTAAAAGTAACATGTTTAATATACAAGCAATACACCAAAATGGTTCAAACGTGGTGGCAAAATATGATAAAAGACCTGATTTATGTCCTGTTTGCCATAAACAAATCACTCCAAATATAGGTCAAGGATTTTATAAAGAGGGTGTATATGATGAAACAGGCCTTCAGATTGTTTTTAGGTGTCCGAGTGAAAAATGTCAGAATATTTTTTTAGGATTATATTCTGGAACTCCACAATTTTTTTATTTAAAGAAATCATTACCAGTTAAAAATACCACTCGTCAATTTTCTGAAATCATCCAGCAAGTTTCTTCTGAATTTGAGAAAATTTACAATCAATCGTATTTTGCAGAACAAAATGAATTAGACATGGTGTGTGGTCCTGGCTACCGTAAAGCTCTTGAATTTCTTATTAAAGATTATCTTATTTCTAAAAATATAGCCGAGGCAGAAGATATTAAAAAGGAATTTTTAGGAAATACTATAGAAAAGAGAGTTGATCAGCAACAATTAAAAATTGTTACTAAACGTGCTGCTTGGCTTGGGAATGATGAGACACACTATGAACGAAAGTGGGTTAATAAAGATGTAAAAGACCTTAAAGATTTAATAGAACTTACGATAAGATGGATAGAAGCAGATAAATTAACTGAAAAGTTGTTACAGGACATGCCGGATGAAGAAAAAAAGCCGTAACAAACGAACCAATAAGAAGGAGAATACTTTAATTTATAAAATGAAATTATGGAAAAAATTACTACATTTTTCACTACATATTCTGAAACATTTAATATCATTCTTTCTCTTGTCGTTGTCTTTCAATGGATAGATAAGCGCTCAAAAGAAAAATGGTTAGAATACAACCTTGGCGCGTTAAAAGAGATGTCGTTGCGGTTGACGGCTATAAGCACAAGTGAATCTATTCAGCAAAAGTCTTTAGATATTGTATCAGTTATTGATGCGTCGATTTTAACGATGACAGACGAATCTAAAAAAGAGAAATACTCATTTCCATTTTTAAAAAATGGGAAACATATAACTGTGATCCAAAAAGATAACGCGAGTAGTAAGGAAGCTGTTTCAAAAAAGAAGTAATATAAACACAAAAAACCGGCTAAAAATAGCCGGTTTTTCTAAACCCAATCGGGTCAAATAGGGGGAATTGACCCGATTTTGTTTCTTTTGTTGGTTCCTTTTTGCAATGTTCGCCTTTGTTCTGTTTTTTGACACAATTTTGGTTGTGTGCTAGATTTGAAAAGTTGTCAATTTATGACAATGATTGTTCTTTTTTAAGGAGAAGACAAGTGAGCAGAAGAGACATAGAAGAAGATGCTGAAGAAACTGGCGAAACGACAAGCAGGACATCTGCGGCAAAACACATGGCTCGTGACCATGCTGAAAAAGATTCCGAAACAAATTTCACTCGCGGAGACCCTGAAACGAACGGGAAACCTCTCATAAAAGATCGCGAGGCTCTTGAAAAAAGATGGAGTGACGACAACGGCGTTCTCGCAAACATCTCGCGTTTTTTTGGCGGTAACGGATAACAACGCGCTTCAACGCCAACACAGACAAATGAAAATCGTTTGCCTGTGTTTTTAATTTAATATAACATATACCTATATGGAAAAACTTAGCGTCGTAAGATTCGTTGATGCCTACTCTTATAATGATGAACAGATTCAGGATACTGAATTGCCGGTCCATCGTGCCTTTGGGTGGGCTGAAAAGCGCGACCAGATGGTTGTCGTACGGTTTATAAAAGGAGTATCTTCAGAAGTTGATAATCCCGGTAATCTTGTTCAGGGACTCATTATACCGAAAACTAATTTAGTCTCCGAGAGTAAAAAATTTGATCATAATCTTTTTGATGGACTGCGGGCTTTTTCAAAAATATCCATAAAATGGAGCGATGTTGTTTTTGTTGATAACACAAAACTTCCTAATCCTTCAATTATGATAACGGAAGGTATTTTAGAAAAGAACGAAGAAGATCGTCTTGTTTTAAAAAACTCTAAAACGACTCGCATGCAACCCCTTCCTGAAAGGAGGCATCATAATAGTGATGAAAAATATTGGATTATTCCGAAATCAGTTGTTTTGGAGGTAAAGGAAGTAAAATAATTTATGAACCAATTGATACCAAAATTTTATTCTGGAAATGAACCACACAATCTTTTTGTAGAAGTTTCTTTTGTCTTGAGTGCTGAAAAGACAGAAAATTGCCACATCTATAAATGCTTTGGTGTGCTTCTTGAAGAAAGTGATGATTTGATTCGGGTTATGTTTAGTTCTGAAAATAAAGTCCTTAATGATTATCGGGATATAAAAACTGAAGATATTTTAAATATAAAAGCGGTTGATCCCGATAATATAGAGGTAATAAACTAACGATGAAATAAAAAAACCGGCGTTGCCGGTTTTTTTATTTGATTGTCTAATTGTTTCTACACCCCCAGAATTACTGGGAGAATTATCGGTCTCTTGGCAGTCTGTTGGAAGAGGAACCTTGCTGTGCTGTCTGTGACCGTGGCTTTTACGAAATCAAAGTTGATAGGGTTCATGGATTCTATGGAATCCTCTATTGTTTTTTTGATGATGTATCGGGATTGGCGGAGGAGGTCTTGGGATTCTCTGAGATAGACGAAACCTCGGGAGAGGATGTCGGGGGATTTTCGGAGTTTTTTGGTGGCGATGTCTACGACGGCGACGATGATGAACATGCCGTCTTGGGCGAGCATCTGGCGGTCGCGCATGACGACTTCCTGCATGTCGCCGATGGAAAATCCGTCAACGAGCACGAGTCCGGAAACCGCTTTCTCTTTGATGGCGTGAATTTTTTCTCCGCGTTCTATTTCTATAATCATTCCGTTGTCGGGAATGACGACGTTCTGTTCCTGAACTCCCGCCGCGATGGCGATGTCGCCGTTGGAGCGGAGTTTGTAGTGGAATCCGTGAATCGGAATAAAGAATTTTTCTCCGATTTGGCGATGCAACCAGCCGATTTCGTCGCCGTTCGCGTGGCCGGAAGCGTGGACATCCGACATTTTGGAGTGAATGATCCTTGCGCCTTGGCGGGAAAGGTTGTCTTTGATTTTTTGTACGCCCATTTCGTTGCCCGGAATGATGGAAGAGGAAAGCAGCACGGTATCGCTTTTGGTGATCTTGAAATGCTTGTGGGTTTTATTGGACATGCGCATGAGCGCGGCGAATTCTTCGCCCTGCGAACCGGTCACGATGGCGACGATCTTATTCGCCGGATATTGTTCCATCTGGTCTGAGCCGATAATCGTGTCTTTGTTTATTTGAAGCAACCCGACTTCTTTCGCGACTTCTATATTCACCTTCATGCTTCGTCCTTCAATGACGATTTTTTTGCCGAAGGCTTCGCAGACTTTGATGATCTTAATGATGCGTTCCAGCTGCGAGGAAAATGTTCCGATAATGAGACGTCCTCGGGTTTCGCGGATGATCTCTTCTATGTTTTTGAGAACGACTTTTTCGGAAAGGGAAAAACCCGGAGAGTCGGCATTGGTGGAATCGGAAAGGAGAAGCAGCGGGCGGCGGTCTTTGAATCGCGAGAATACTTCCACTTCGGCTTCGGTCGGTACGCCGGCATCGTTATCCACGCGAAGGTCTCCGGTGAAGACGACATCGCCGTGGTTCGTATTGAAGATAACTCCCATCGCATCGGGAATGGAGTGGCTGACGGCGAAGAATTCAATATGCGATTGCCCGACTTTTATTCGGTCATTCTTTTCAACGATGCGAATATCCAGCGCAGGGAAGTTCGGGAATTCCAGCTGTCTTTTTTGAATGAGAACGGCGGTCAGGTTTCGGGCGTACAAAGGCGGATTGCCGATCTTCGGCATGATAAAGGGAATTGCTCCGATATGATCCAAGTGTCCGTGCGTAATGAAGACTCCGCGAATTTTGTCTTTTCTTTCTTCAAGATAACGGGTGTTCGGAAGAATGAAATCAACCCCCGGCGTTTCTTCGTCGTGGAACTGCAGTCCCATATCAACGACGAAAATATCGTCTTTGGTTTCAAAAACGGTGAGATTTTTTCCGATTTCTTCCACTCCGCCCAAGGGAATGATGCGGATCGTATCTTCTTTTACTTCGGGAATGCGGGTTCCCATTCTCGGCGAGGGCGCGGATGATTCTTTCGGCGCGGGGCGTTTGCCGGGATTGCGCAATCCTTTTCCCGGGTTCATCCGGCTTTTCGGTTTTGAAAAATGCCCGCCGTCTGCCGGCGCCGTTTTATTTCCGGACGAATTTTGCGCTCCCTGCCGGAACATTTTTTGGTTTCTGCGAGCCTGCGGTTTTTGCTGCGGCGCATTCGTTGGCGTGTTTGCCTGCGGAAAATCCGGGCGGCGCATCTGTTCGTGCCGCATCGGTTCTCCCACCGAAGTCTTCGGCCGTCTTTTCATCGGCGGCAATTTTCGCGGAGGACCCTGCCGTACCGGCCGTTGAAACGGATTCGTTCCCGACGGCGGATTCTTCTTGTTCTGTTCTTCCTGCATATATTATATTTTGCAAAGGAAAGATAATAAATCTTTTCTTTCTCTTGAATTAGCTCATGCTTTTTGGTGAATCAAAATCTCAAATTCAAAACCTCAAGCTCCAAATAAATTTTAATTTTCAAAAATAAAAATCTTAAATATATTTTATTATTTTTTTATTTTGTGATTTGTTGGAACTTGTGATTTTTTTATTTGGTGCTTTGGAACACCTCTTTCATGATTTGTTAAGTAATAGTTTTTTGTAGTTGAGTTTATTTTGTCCCCGCAAATATCTTCCAAACTTTTTGAGTGCGAGCGTACCATTGGTTGGCGTTGACGAAGCGATCTGAAAGGACGGCCATTCCGGAAAGATTTACTCCCTGGATATTGTTCGGCAGGAGATAAATGAAATTCGGACTGTAAAGGAATATCGCGGGGTCGTCGCGCATGACTTCTTTTTGGAATTTTTGATAGAGGTCGGAGCGTTTATCTCGGTCGGATTCTTCCCGCGCTTTTTCCAGGAGCTTGTCGGTGGTTACGTTCGCATACAGCGCGATGTTGAGCCCGGGATTGAAACGCTGCGAAGAATGCCAGTAGGAATACGGATCGGGATCCCGTCCGACGATTTCGCCGTAGAGCAAAGCGTCGTAACTTCTCGGGCGGATAACCGTCTGAATCAGATCTCCTTCTTCATATATTTTAATCTCCACTTTCGCTCCGATCTTTTCCCAGTCTTTCTTCATCATTTCGGCGATTTTCTTGAGTTCTTCATCTTGAGAAATGGCGAGAGAAAATTGCAGAGTCTGCGTGGGTTTTTTCTTCACCGCTTTTTCCATAACGCCGGTTTTGGCATTCAATTTCCAACCGTCTTTCAGGAGGATATTTTTTGCCGATCCAATCCGTTCATCGGCGCTTGCCGTGCTGGCGCTGTCGTCTTCCAATGACCCGACCACCCCCGGAGGAAGCGGCCCGTCTATTTTTGTCGCATATCCCAAAAGTACGTCGCTGATAATTTTGTCTTTATCAACCGCGGTATCCAGCGCCTTGCGGACGGTTTTGTCCACGAAAAGCTGCTGCTGGTTTTGGTTGAGAAAGACGGAAAAAATTCTCGGAAGAGGCGTCGCTTTTATATAGTTCCCCGAATTTTTCAAATTCATGACATTCTCCGGCGAAGGCGCGGCAAGGGAAGAAACTTCTCCCGATTTGTATCCCGCAATCAGCGCTTCGTAATTCGGATAGAAACGGAGGGTGATATTCCCGAGATGCGGTTTGCCCAAAGCGAATTTTTCAAAAGGTTCAAGCGTATAGCTTTCGGGAATTCCCGAATTGTTTTGCGTTATCGTTTTAATTTTAAAAGGCCCGGAACCGATCGGGTTGTTATTGTAGGAACTGTACACGAATTGTTCCGGAGCGAGATCTCCCCAGAGGTGTTTCGGGAGAATTCCGATAGTGAGATTTTCAAGAAAAGGCGCGTAAGGGCGTTTCAGCGCGAACTTTATTGTGTCGGTATCAATTTTTTCTACCGTCACTCCGTCCCAAGAACTTTTCTTCGGACTGCGGATTGCCGGATTCTGTATCGTTTGTATGGTAAAGACGACATCGTCCGCGGTAATCGGTTTGCCGTCGCTCCATTCAAGATTTTTCTTGAGTGTAAACGTATATTCAAGATTATCTTCGGAAATGACATATTTTTCCGCGAGATCCGGTTTGAGCTCTCCGTTCGCTCCCGCGCGAAGCAGTCCCGAATAAATGAGTTCCACCAGATCTTTTTCCGAACTGGAATCAGAGAGGGCGAGCACCGGATTGATAAACCTCGGCGTCCCGACGATACCCTCAGAGAAAGAACCGCCATATGCCGGTTCAGTTACCATGTATGATTGGCTCACGAGAGAAAAGATGGCTATGGCGCTTATGGCCGCGACAACCAAGAAAGAACCGAAAAGCATTTTTTCTTTTCGCGAAAAGGAATGGATAACGAGCGATAGTTTTTCTCTCAGCGAATAAAACTGCGATCTTCTCGCTCGGATCTTTTGTACGATGTCGTTGGTTTCTTCCACAAAAAATGAAAAGAACGTGCTTTTCGGGCGTGACTCCATAACGCTATGGATTCAACGAAAGAGAGATAGATTGAAGGCTCAGGGCTTTCATGTCGCCTCGTCCAAATGGGCAGGTTCTCAGGTTATAGATTGGATTGATAAAAACGTGAACAAAAAAATGTTCAATATATTGATGAACGAATGGAAAGTATGAATACTTTTACGAATTTGAGATATTATGAGGAAACGGCAAGAGCGAGAAGGGCAGACAGGGTAAAGAGTACCGCTACGGCAATAGTGATGTTGAAGAGAATCTTTTCCGCTCCGCGTCTCGTATACATGGAAGCGCTGTCAGATCCGCCAAAAGCGCTGCCAAGGCTGGCGTCGCTCCTTTGAAGGAGGATAAGACCGGTCATAAGGACAGACAGTACGATCTGAGCCCACGGTAAAATGTTTGCGATGAAATTCATTACTCCGATTATATCAGTTTTGAGAAAGAAAGCAAGCTCGCGAAGATGTCGGTCTCCGCTTTTTGATTTTTTGGCTGATCATAAGCGGCGTATAACAGTCCGTTGGAAAGCATGAGGGGAATGTCCGAAAAAATTATTTTTTCTTTCAAAATCATTCCCGCTCTTTTCTCCACCCGTTTTTTGAACCCCCAAATTACCCTGTAATAGAGCCGTGGAAAGAATGGTTGACATGGAATTTGTTTTGTATATAATGGGTAGCACGTTGTATGGAAAAGAAAGTTGATTTTTCATAGGTGACTTGGATGACATTCATTGTCGTCATGGTCGCCTTGGGGCGACTTTTTAGAAAGTTGACTGAGACTGATAAGCAATTTGACAACAGAATCCTGTCGCGACTTTTAGACAATAGCCGGGAGACGCAAGTTTCTCGGTCGGGTCTTTTCGGGTCGCAGACAGCGTCCCCCGTCGCTCTTTTTCAAAGAGCTATGGGGGACAAGCAAGCCCGTCGCCGTTCTTATAAGAGACGGCAGACGGAGCAGGTAAATCAAAAAAAGTAAGTATAAAAGTAGAAGTCGTTTGGTCCAGCGGTGGAAAAACGATTTCGTGGTTTTTAACTTTCCTAATAGGAAAGTAAGAGCATATGGTGGATGCCTTGACTCTAAGAGGCGATGAAGGACGTAGCATGGCTGCGATAAGCTGCGGTGAGGTGCCTAGCAACCTTTGACCCGCAGATGTCCGAATGGGGAAACCCTACCAGGCAAAACCTGGTAATTCCAAATTTAACGTTGGAATGTATACCCGGGGAAGCGAAACATCCCAGTACCCGGAGGAAAAGAAAATAAACAAAATTATTTCCTTAGTAGCGGCGAGCGAAAAGGAAGAAGCCCAAACCGAGTCGTGCTTGCACGACGAGGGGTTGTAGGGCGGAAACGTAGGATTTATTCTAGAAGAGTTACAAAGGTTCATAATAATTGAAGTTGCTGGAAAGCAACGCCGAAGAGGGTAATGGCCCCGTAAATGAAATTATGAACTCTCTTTTGTTTCCGTACCTGAGTACTTCAGGACACGAATAGCCTGGGGGAATCTGCCGGAACTAACCGGTAAGGCTAAATACTCTTAGAGATCGATAGTGAACAAGTACCGTGAGGGAAAGGTGAAAAGAACCCCGGTGAGGGGAGTGAAATAGATCCTGAAACCATATGCTTACAAGGAGTCAGAGCGGGCAGCTTGCTGTCCCGTCATGGCGTGCCTATTGAAGAATGAGCCAACGAGTTAATGTGTATTGCCTAGGTTAAGTCCGTTACTGGATGGAGCCGCAGGGAAACCGAGTGTTAATAGCGCGTTAGTATTACACATTAGACCCGAAGCCTGAAGAGCTTGCCTTGAGCAGGGTGCATTTCGCCGAAAGGCGAAAGAAGGCCCGAACCGGTTAGCCGTACAATACTATCGGATGACTTGAGGCAAGGAGTGAAAAGCTAATCGATTCAGGTAATAGCTGGTTTTCTCCGAAATAGCTTTTGGGTTAGCGTCGAGGTTACCTTCCGGGGGTAGAGCACTGGAAGAGTTGAACAGGGAGCAATCTCGTCAACTCTATCAAACTCCGAATACCGGAAGCCATTACTCGGCAGTTAGACTGTGGGGGCTAAGCTCCATTGGTCAAAAGGGAAACAGCCCGGACCTCCATTTAAGGTCCCTAAATCTACGTTAAGTACGCTTAAGGAGGTGAAATTTCTCAGACAGTGAGGATGTTGGCTTAGAAGCAGCCATCATTTAAAGAAAGCGTAACAGCTCACTCACTAAGAGATCTTGCGCCGAAGATGATCGGGGTTAAACGTAGTACCGAAACTGAGGATGTCCAATTTCTTCGGAGATTGGGCGTGGTAGGAGAACGTTCTTGACTGCAGTGAAGCCAAAGGGGTGACCCATGGTGGAGCGTCAAGAAGTGAGAATGTTGGCACAAGTAACCGCAACGCGGGTGAGATCCCCGCGCGCCGAAAGACTAAGGTTTCCTTTGCGATGGTAATCAGCGAAGGGTTAGTCGGGCCTAAGGAGATGGCGAAAGCCGCATCCGATGGACACATGGTTAATATTCCATGACTTCCTTGCATTGCGATGGAGTGACGAAGTTTTGTATGTCGTGCGCATTATTGGATTTGCGTTCGTGCTTTGAGAGAGTTCCTTTGGTAAATCCGGGGAACGTCCTTTAGTGGAGAACTCAAGAAGAGCGAAGACTTTAGGGGAAACCCTGAGGAATATGACAGAGCAGGCTTCCGAGAAAAACTTCTAAGCATAAATGCACGGAACCCGTACCGTAAACCGACACAGGTAGTCAGGTCGAGAAGACCAAGGCGAACGAGTGATTGCTCCCCAAGGAACTCGGCAAAAAAGCAGCCGTAACTTCGGGATAAGGCTTGCCGGCACCTTCTTTCAGATTTTTTCTGAAAGCGGTGTCAGCGACAAAAACAACGAGACGAGACAAAGTTCATAGAAGAGAAATTTTGTAAAGCTGAGCTCTTCTTTTAAATTAAGAAATTTGAAAGAAGGTGCCGGCCGCAGCGAAAGTTTCCCTGGCAACTGTTTATCAAAAACACAGCTCCCTGCGAACTCGCAAGAGGATGTATAGGGGGTGACGCCTGACCAATGCCAGAAGGTCAAATAACGGTGGTGCGATTATATCAAGCTGGCTGTTATAAGCCCTGGTGAATGTCGGCCGTAACTATAACGGTCCTAAGGTAGCGCAATTCCTTGTCGGGTAAATTCCGACGTGCACGAATGGCGTAATGACTGGGGAACTGTCTCGGGGAGTAGCTCGGTGAAAATACAGTGCCGGTGAAGATGCCGGCTACCTGCAGTTAGACGAAAAGACCCCAGAAGCTTTACTGTAGCTTGATATTGTGTATGTTTTGTGACTGCGTAGCATAGGTGGGAGGATTTGATGCAATGGTTTTGGCTGTTGTTGATCCGTCAGTGAAATACCACTCTGTTTCGGGGCATACACTAACCTGTTCGGCAAAAACGAACGGAGACAGTATCTGGTGGGCAGTTTTAGTGGGGCGCTATCCTCCTAAAAAGTAACGGAGGAGCCCAAAGGTCAGCTAGGCGCGAATGGAAACCGTGCCGATAGTGTATAGGCATAAGCTGGCTTCACTGTAAGAGGTACATCTCGAGCAGCCGCGAAAGCGGGGCTAAGTGATCCGACCTTTCGCATTAGATGCGGGGGAAGCTCAACGGATAAAAGCTACTCTGGGGATAACAGGCTAGTTCCGCCCAAGAGTCCATATCGACGGCGGAGTTCGGCACCTCGATGTCGGCTCATCTTATCCTGGGGCTGGAGAAGGTCCCAAGGGTTTGGCTGTTCGCCAATTAAAAAGATACGCGAGCTGGGTTCAAACCGTTTATAAACGGTACATCCACAAAGTGTAATATATAGAAATAACGCGGAGAGATATCAAATCTGTAATAGACTACGGTTTATGAACAGTTTGAATCCCGCGAGGAATTTCGTCTAAATGAAGTAATAATAAAAGAGATAGTATCAATCAAATCACGGCGGTCAAGTAGAGAAATCTATTTGTATCAAGTTGACTTATATCGGTGAAATCCCACTGGGACGATACCGAGGGAAGATGTTTACATCGCCCGTAGAGACTAAACGTCAACGATCTAACGTTAATCTTAAAAATTAACCACGATTATATTATAGTCCAATGCATTCAGTAATGAATGATATCATGCGTGAGACAGGTTGGTCTCCTATCTACTGCAGGCGTTGATTCTTGAGAAGATTTGTTCCTAGTACGAGAGGACCGGAATGAACTGACCTCTGGTGTATCGGCTGTTCCGCCAGGAGCACCGCCGAGTAACTATGTCGGGAATGGATAAGATCTGAAAGCATCTAAGATCGAAGCCAGCTTCAAGATGAGGAATCGTTTGAGATCCCTAAGAGATGATTAGGTGATAGGCTTTAGGTGTAAGCGCCGCGAGGCGTTGAGCCGAGAAGTACTAATATATCGATTCCTATTAGGAAAGTTGAAAATCACACATGAAGAAAAAAGTAGAAAGTTAAAAGTAAAAAGTCCGGCGACGGCATTACTTTTATCTTTTTATTTTTAACTTTCTACTTACGTCTTTTGATTAAAATGCTTGCGAAACGATTCTGTAAATAATATAAATAAAAAGAAAAAAGGTAAAAGTAAAAAGTCCGACGATTTCGTCACTTTCAACTTTCTGCTTTTAACTTTTTTCTCCGAAAAACTCTTTGAGTTTTTTGTTTTGGTGGCTTGACGCGGTGGTCACACCTGATCTCATTTCGAACTCAGCAGTTAAGCGCCGTAGTACCGATGGTACTCCTTCGGGGGAAGAGTAGGTAGCCGCCAGAACAAAAAACTCAAAGAGAAAAAGCCGGCAGAAATGCCGGCTTTTTTGCGTTTACTTTTTGAGATAGAAAGTGGTCATGACGGTCTTTTTCTCATCAAACATTTTTTGAAAAACTTCGGTAGCTGATTGACAGGCCGTTTTTTCATCAAGGGCGCAGACGGTAAATTCATGCCACTCGCCGAACGGGAATTGCTGATAGGCGAATGTGAATTTTTTTACCTTCGGTTTTTTTGAAAAGAGACTAAAGAGACTCATAATTTTCTCTCCTTGTTCGTGAAATGATTGTTTCTCTGATGTTTACAATAGCACAAAATACACACATTTGTCAATTTTCTCGGGAAACGATATTTGCTGTATGCAAGATTACGGTATAAAATAAAGGAAACTTTATGAAAGAAACTTACGAATTTAAACCGGTACCGAAAAAGGTTACCGGAGGTGCGGGAATAAATGCCGCCAATATGGCGAACGACAAAGAGCTTTTTGAGAGAATGTCTTCGGAGAAAACCGAGCCGGCGAATTTTGATGTCCGAATGGAACCGGTGAAAAAAGTTATCCTGCCTTCCGAAGCGGCCGCTTTTTACCGCGAACATATCAATATCGGAAAAACAAAAGAGGAAGTGGAAGCCGAACTCGCCGAAGCGAAAAGAAAAAAAGAATTGGAAGAACAAGCCAAACGCGAAGCGCAACAGAAAGAATACCAGGAAAGATGGGGCGACAAGCTCGCTCAGTACAGAATTTTGCGCGAATGATGTATGGGAAAATAACCGGCAAACCCTACGGAGAAAGAAAAAAATAAGATCCGAAAACCTATTGCTTCTGCAATAGGTTTTTGTCCTATTCTCGCCCCTCTCTTTTTTTGATATACTGTCGGTATGCTTTGGTCAACAAAAAGAAGATTGTTTTTTATATTCGGCATTTTGGCGGTATTCGCGCTTATCGCGGGCGTCGTCTATATGACCAAATACTATCAGCCGCCTTCTTGCTCCGATAAAATTCAAAATCAAGGAGAAAACGGCCCTGACTGCGGCGGCCCGTGCTCGGTGGTTTGCGCCGCGCAGGTTACGCAACCGATTATCTCGTGGTCGCGTTCTTTTGAAAGCGGAAAGGGAGCTTATAATGCCGTGGCGTACATAGAAAATCCAAACCC
Source organism: Candidatus Nomurabacteria bacterium (assembly GCA_943356445.1). Classification (GTDB taxonomy): domain Bacteria; phylum Patescibacteriota; class Minisyncoccia; order Phycocordibacterales; family CAIJYI01; genus CAIJYI01. The sequence continues at coordinate 52,362 of CALREZ010000003.1, read as the reverse complement.
GAATCTCGGCGTGAGGGAGGCGGTATACCGTTTCAAACTCTATGACCAGAACGACGTTTTCATTCTTGAACGCGTCGGGAAAACGTATATCAGACCCAACGAACAATTCGCCATTTTTGAACCGCGCATTCCCGTTGGCGAGCGCATTCCCAAGAGAACTTTTTTTGAATTTCTTTCTTTTTCCGACTGGATAAAAATTGAAGGTCAAAAGCCCGATATCTCCGTCAAAGCTCCGATACCTGAAACCGGCCCGACGCCGAGCGTGAGCGTTTCTCTCACGAATAAAGACAATCTCAGCGTTCAAGACATACGCGTGGTTGCCGTTGTGTACGATAAAGATAACAATGCGATGGCGGCCAGCGCATCAGCAGTGGATTCCATTCCTGCTGAATCGTCTTCCGAAGTGGTCTTCACTTGGCCCGTTCCTTTTCCTTCTTCTCCAAAAAGAGTTGAAGTTCTTCCTCGCGTAGACCCGTTTGAAGTGCCAGTACGATAGCCCCTTTTTTCTTCATGATCACTCACCTGAAACGAACCTTCAACATTGATTGGATACTTTTTTTCTCCACTTTCCCCATACTCTTTGCGGGGGTTATTACCATGGGATCGTTCGGCGGAAAAGGGAATTTTGCCATGAGGCAGCTTCTTTGGATTGCTATTTCCTTCGCCATTTTTTTTGGTTTGAGCTTTATTGACTTCCGATTTCTCCGCCGAACTTGGGTTATCGTTACTTTGTTTTTAGGCGGATGTTTCGTGCTTTTGGTACTTGCCGCAGTGGGAAGCGTCTATAAGGGAGCCCAGAGCTGGTTCAATGTCGGCTTTGCCGCTTTTCAGCCGGCCGATGTGATGAAGCTGGTTATCATTCTGGTTCTCACAAAATATTTTTCCCGCCGTCATATTGAGATTGCGAATATCCGCCATATTATCGTATCGGGAATTTACGCTTTCATTCCTTTTGTTTTGGTTGCCGCTCAGCCGGACTTTGGTTCCGCCATTATCTTTCTTTTTATCTGGCTCGGAATGGTCTTCGTGTCCGGCATTTCAAAAAAACACATCATTTTGGTTTTTACCCTCGGTGTTATTTCTTTCGGCGGTCTCTGGAATTTTGTTTTTGAACCGTATCAAAAACAGCGTATCATGACCTTCATTCATCCGCTGGCGGATATCCGCGGAGCGGGATACAATTCGTTTCAGTCCACCATCGCCATCGGCTCGGGCGGAATTTTCGGCAAAGGCGTCGGGTATGGAACACAGTCCCGTTTGAATTTTCTTCCCGAATACCAGACCGACTTTATCTTCGCGGCTTTTTCCGAAGAATGGGGTTTTGTCGGAGTAATGCTCCTCTTCCTGTTTTTTGCCATTCTTATCTGGAGGATTTTGCATAACGCGCTGCTCGGCGAAACGAATTTTGAAATACTTTTTGGCATGGGTCTCGCCATCTATTTTATCAGTCACTTCGTGGTCAATGTCGGAATGAATATCGGTCTTTTGCCGGTAACGGGAATTACCATACCTTTTATGAGCTATGGCGGTTCGCACTTGTTGACCGAATTTACCGGCTTGGGAATTTTGATGGGAATGAGAAGATACAACCGCGCCGCTCATCGCGATGATCTGCGCCACGAATTCCTCGGAGTAGGATAGTGTACAGATTGAGCCGAGCCGTCTTTTTCGTGTTCTTCGCTTTATTTTTTACCGGCGACCTCGGGGCTGTATTGATATACAGCCCGCTTCGGCACGCCGGTAAAAAAAATAAAGCGAATCTCATCGAAAAATCCCGTCTCTAATTCCCAGACCATTTCTTGGCGAGGAGTTTGCTTTTTCAATAAAATGTGATATAATTCATTTCGGAAATTCAGTTGCTTACAGGAGTGAATATCATGTTACTTATCAAACGAATCGGGGAAGATATTATTCCGGGGAACCCCCAAGAACGGCTCTTTTTGGCTTTGGCGGAAGACGGCGGTGGAAAAACCGTGATGGCGGTGGGAAAAACTCCGGGCCAAGGATGCCTTGCTGATACGGTAGGGATCTATCGCATGAGAAGCGATGGAATCGGGTATGAAGGATATTTATATATTGAAGGCCATACGCACGAGAAGTATAACGGTCTGCATTACAACGACAGCATCAACGCCGAGTTCCTCCGTTCTTTTCCTCGGCAAGTAGAGTATGTCGCTTTCGTTCCGAAGGAGTTTGCCGACAAAACCGAAGATTTGAAAGATATTACATATCTTATCAATATGGTTCTTGCTCCGGTTGTCCCCAAGAAAAAAGCGAACTAAAAATAAACCCGCGCCGAGACTTCGGCGCGGGTTTTATCTTTGTTTATTTTTTATAAACCGCAACCGTCTCCGCGAGCATTTTTTTGAGAGAGAAATTTTTTTTGACTGTGTCTTTCAGTTTTTTTCCAAAATCCTCAGATCTTTCTTTGTGAGAAATAAGGAATTCCAGCGCCTTCGCTATCTCCTCAGAGTTTTTTGGTCGTACTAAAATTCCGGACTCCATATCTTTTATAATTTCCGGAACTCCTCCAACTCCCGAAGCGACCACCGGCAGTTTTGCCATTCCCGCTTCAAGAACGACAAAAGCCAGCGCCTCGGTAGTGGAGGAAAGCAAAAAAATATCAAAAGCAGAGAGAAGCGATGGAGCATTTTCTATATACCCGGCCAAGAAAACAACTTGTTCTAATCGTAATTCCTTAATAAGTTTCTCCAGGTATTTGCGTTCTTCCCCCTCCCCTATAATTACAAAAACAAAAGAAAAGTCCGGCCGCAGGCTTTTTAATTTTGCCACCCCGCGAATCGCATATTCAAGTCCTTTGTTTTTGTGAAGCTCGGAAATTGTTCCTATCCAGAAAGTTTTTGGCGGCAGCGAATGGTACGTCTTTTCGGGAAGAAGCCGATCCCTCGCCTCTTCTTCTGTTTTGAACGAAATTTTTTCTATTCCATTTTGAATTACGCTTATTTTATTTTTTACAAAGGGCGCGCTTTTCATGTCGCGTTTTACCGCCTTTGATACGGCAATCGTTTGGTGAGAAAGAATAATCGTTATCCAGTGGAAAAACCAAAATATCTTTTTTGCGAGCCAGCTCCTATTTTCATTAAAAGCCCAGCCGTGCGCGGTAAAAATAATGCGCGGAACTTTTGCCTTTTTTGCTGCCAGAGCTCCTATGAGCCCGATTTTTGAACTGTTCAAGTGAACGATGTCGGGATGCTCCGACGTAAAGATCTTGAAAAGCGAAATAAAAGTTTTTATATCCGAGAAAGGGTTGATATTGCGAGAAAGAAATGGAAGGGAAATAACGCGAATTCCTTTTTCCTCAAGTCTTTCTTCGAGTGGGCCGTCCCCCCCCAAAATAACGGCCGTTTCAAATAAGGGAGAAATATGCGTCGCAAGGTCATAGACATACTTTTGCGCTCCTCCCCAGTTGGATTTAGTAATAACATAGAGGATTTTTGTTTTTTTGTTTTGAGTTTGCGGGTCTTGGATATTGGTCATTTTTCCATTATACTATATCTTATGAAGATTTATAACAAAAAAGAGACGTTAGTCCTTTTTGCCGGGGATGTGTTCTTTTTTGCGGTGGCCTTATGGTTGACGCTTTTTGTTCGTTTCATGCAGATTCCACCCAGAGATATCCTCGTCTCTCATCTCATCCCCTTTTCTTTCCTTTTTGTTGTTTGGGTCATTAGTTTTTTTATCGTCGGCCTTTATGGAAAAAATACGCTTCTTTTTAAAAGTCGGCTCCCGTCTTTGATTCTTCGGACTCAAATCATAAATAGCGGAATTGCGGTCTTATTCTTTTATTTTATTCCTTATCTTTCCATAACCCCGAAAGTCACGCTTTTCCTTTACCTTGTTTTCTCTTTTACGCTCATTCTCATTTGGAGAACTCGTCTTTCTGTTTTTCTCGGTTTCAGAAAAAAACAGAATGCGCTTCTTATCGGAGAGGGAAGAGAAATGAAAGAACTTTTTGAAGAAGTGAATCACAACAGGCGCTATGCTCTTTCTTTTGTTTCGGTAGTTGATCTTTCAAAAGCGGACGAACCCGGATTTGAAGAGGACTTTCTGAAAACTCTCTCTGCTCGGAATTTTTCCGTCATTGTTGCGGATATGGCCAACAAAAAAATGGAAATGATTTTTCCTCATTTGTATAATCTTATCTTCTCCAATGTTCGATTCGCAGAAATGCATACGCTCTATGAAGATATTTTTGACCGAGTTCCCCTTTCTCTTCTTCACTATCGCTGGTTTTTGCAAAATGTATCCGTTTCTTCCCATCTTGCTTATGACGCGCTCAAGAGAGTGATGGATATTGTTATTTCTTTACCTCTCGGACTCATTTCTTTTTTGTTGTATCCGTTTGTCTGGTTGGCAATAAAAATAAACGACGGCGGGCCGGTATTTATTGTTCAGGAACGTGTGGGGAAAGATAATAAAATCATAAAGATTTTAAAATTCAGAAGCATGAAAGCCAGCGACTCGGGTGTCTGGGTCAAAGAAGGAGATACCCGCATCACTCGCGTCGGAAGATTTTTAAGGAGTTCCCGTGTAGATGAACTGCCTCAGCTTCTTTCCGTTATCAAGGGAGACATGTCTTTGGTCGGGCCTCGTCCCGATATCTACGATCTCGGAATGAAACTTTCCAAAGAGATTCCGTATTATACTATACGCAACATCATTAAGCCCGGCCTTTCCGGGTGGGCGCAGATCAAGCAAGAAAATCCGCCGCAGTCGCTGGAAGAAACAAAATTGCGTTTGGCCTACGACTTCTACTATATTAAACACCGTTCATTCCTTTTGGATTTCAAAATCGCTCTTCAGACCATCGCCATCCTTCTTTCTCGAGCGGGAAAATAATTAAACTTTTATGAAAAAACACATTGTCTTTATAACCGGAGCCGCGGGGTACGTTGGGGTCATGCTTGTCCGACAGTTTTCCTCTCGCGAAGACGTTGAAAAAATTATCGGTCTGGATAAAGAGCCATTGCCGGAACTTCTGAAAAACATTCCGAATTTTGTTTGGGTACAAAAAAACACCGGCGACGAATGGGAAAATGAAGTCCAAAAATATAATCCTGACATTGTCATCCACACCGCGTGGCAGATTCGTGAAATGTACGGACAGAAAGCGCTTCAGTGGAAATGGAACGTTACCGGTTCAGAGAAAGTTTTTGAATTCGCTTTTTTCGTTCCGTCCGTTGAAAAATTCATACATTTTTCAACTGTTGCTTCGTATGGAGCTTTTCCAAGCAATACCATTGAACACCGTTTTGTTGAAACGGAACCGTTCAGAAAAAGCGATTACTTATACGCGGAAGAAAAACGAATAGCGGAGAAACGGCTTGAAGAGATTTACGCATCTCATGAGAGATCAAACACAAAAATGCCGCAGGTGTTTATCGTTCGGCCCGCCGCCATTACCGGTCCCCGAGGAAGATATTCTCGGATTCGTTTCGGGCTCCAAGCCGCGCTTTCCGGACAGCTCAAAGAAACCCCCATACATCGTCTCATTTCCGCGATGGTTTCTTTTGTCCCGATTACAAAAAAATGGTGCCGGCAGTTTATACACGAGGACGATGTGACGGACATTATAGAACTTCTTGCTTTTAAAGAACTTCCCGGGAAATATGAAGCTTTCAATATCTGTCCGCCGGGCGATGTTGTGACTGGGAAAGATATGGCGGCGGCTGTCGGGAAAAAAGCGATTCGCGTTAATCCATATCTTATCAGAGTCGTGTTCTTTGTTATGTGGCATATTTCTCGCGGGAAAGTCCCAACCTCAAAAGGTGGATGGAAATCCTATTCATATCCCATTGCTGTTGACGGTTCAAAACTTACCCGTATGACCGGCTACATCTACAAATATCCATCCAAAGAAGCCTTCATAAAAAAAGAGGGAAGGTATATGCAATTTGTTAAGCCGTAATATATGTATGCAAGAACCAAACAAACCAATAAAAGCAGTCGTTACCGGAGGCGCGGGGTTTATCGGATGCAATCTTGTTGACGCTTTGGCAGAAAAAGGCTGGGAGGTGCACGTGATTGATAATCTTGTCGCGGGACACCGTGAAAACGTCCATCCGAACGCGGTTTTTCATGAAAAAGATATTCGCAATCTGGAAGACATGCATGTTATTCTTGAGGGGGCGGATTACGTTTTTCACCTTGCCGCGCTTCCTCGCGTGCAATTCTCCATTGAACATCCCATAGTGGCAAATGAGGTGAATGTCGGAGGCACTTTAAACATATTGAAAGCGGCTCATGAAGCGGGCGTAAAAAAAGTCGTTTTTTCCGCTTCCAGTTCCGCATACGGCGATCAGGCGATAATGCCTCTTCGCGAAGAAATGCCCGCCAATCCGAAAAGTCCTTACGGACTGCATAAATATATCGGCGAACTCTATTGTCGTCTTTGGAGTGAAATATACGGACTCTCCACTGTTTCTCTCCGATACTTTAATGTGTATGGACCAAAAGTAGATCCGAACGGCGCATACGCTCTCGCATTCGGCTTGTTTTTGCGTCTTCGCATGGAAGGGAAACCTCTGACGGTAACGGGAGACGGAATGCAAACGCGCGACATGACCCACGTTCGCGATGTGGTGCGCGCCAATATCCTCGCCGCAGAAAGTGACACGGTCGGAAAAGGCGAAGTGATAAATATCGGTTCAGGGAAAAGTCATACCATAAAATATCTTGCCGAACTCATGGGCGGGGAGATTCTCCATATCGCTCCGCGTTTGGAACCGCATGATACATTGGCGGATAACTCTCTTGCCAAACAATTGCTCGGTTGGGAACCGCAAGTCTCGTTTGAAGAAGGGATTGCCGAACTCAAAAAGATATTTGGTATCGCCGATTAGTTTTGGTATGGTTGTTAAAAATCCCCGCCTCATGAAAATGAGACGGGGATGTTTTTTACGCGAGGAAAGCGCTTATCGCGATTCCGAGAGCGGTTGAAAGGACAAAGGATATTTGCAAGACAATTGCCGCAATGCCGGCCGGTAAAAAATCTTCTTCAATGCGATCAACTTTTTTGAAAAACCGAACGGCTGTCGGAAGAGAAAAAAGACTGACGAGAGCGCCGAGAGGCAGAACATTAAACATTATTCCGCCGACGATTACGAGATAAGAAAGCAGAACGAATCTTTTTATCAACAGTATCGTTATTTCTTTTCCGAAGCGAACGACGAACGTTCTTTTGTTGGAAGCTTCATCGGCAATACGATCAGGAAAACCGTTGACGATCAAAATAACAGCCGTTAGCAATCCTGCCGGCAAAGATGCCGCTATTGCCGAACTGGTGATATTTCCCGTCTGTGCGAGATAGGCTCCTCCGACGATGAACAGACCGAAGGTGATAATAATGGTCAGTTCGCCGAGTCCGCGATAGACGAGTTTGAACGGGGGAGCGGTATACGCATATCCCAGAACCAGTCCGGCCAATCCGAAGTACGCAAGATTGATATTTTGTTTCGCGTAAACGAACCAGCACCCCGCAAACACGCTTAATGCGAGAAACAGACAGGCTGAAAGCAGCACCATTGAAACGCTCTGTCCGCCGTCTTGTATCGCGCGGCTGCCGCCGGAAAGCGGAGTGATGTTTTTGTTTATCACGTCGTTTCCCGAGCGGTGGTCAAAATAATCATTGAAAAGATTTGCGGAAATGTGGCCGTTTATCGTTACAAAGACGACGACAAGAAAAGATGTTATATCCGCCGTTCCCGATACAAAGAAAGCCGTTGCCGTACCGAGCAAAACCCCCGAAAGAGTAACCGATACGAACGGAGCCCTGAGGCTTTGGAGAAATACGTTCATGACTTTTTAATATCCGGAAAACTATATTTTTCCCATTGCGGTTTCGCTTCCTTTAAAGCTATCAATGTTCCGAAAAACGAATCGCGAATTTTTTTGCGGGTAATGACGACTTCTCTGTCGCCAAGTTCCACTCTGATTATTTTCTTATCCTCGCAATATCCGTGCAATGTTACCGATTTGCCTTCCAGAAAATCGGGAAGTTCGTTTACTTCTATTTCGAATTGGAATTTCATTTTTTACTCCTGTTGTTTGTTTATCCAGTTATTAATTTAGCACGAAGTATGTTTAATGTCAACATTCACAAAAACACAAAAGTAGTGTAATGTCTAGAAATGGAATTTCAAATACTTAAAAAATCAAAGAAATCAAAGGCTCGTTTAGGGCTGCTGAAAACGGCGAACGGTGTCGTGGAAACGCCGGCCTTTGTCGGCGTGGCGACCAAAGCGACCATCAAAACGCTCTCAACCGAGGATGTGGAAAGAACGGGCACGCAGATGCTTATCTCCAACACGTTTCATTTGCATTTGCGACCCGGCGAAGCTTTGGTAAAAGGACACGGCGGTGTGCATAAATTTATGGGTTGGAAACGACCGATGATGACCGACTCCGGCGGATTTCAGGTTTTTTCGCTCGGCTTCGGAACGGATCATGGCGTGGGGAAAATTTTGAAGAAAGGAGAAGAACGGACGATAGAAGAGGGAATGCAGCCGCAGAAAATAAAAATCACGGAAAAGGGCGTGGAATTCCGTTCTCCGGTTGACGGCGCGAAATTATTTCTCGGCCCGAAGGAATCCATCGCGATACAAGAAAAAATCGGCGCGGATATCATTCTCGCTTTTGACGAGTGTCCGTCACCGCTCGCGGATTATGAATACATGAAAACCTCCATAGCGAGAACGCATCGCTGGGCGAAGATTTGTTTGGATGCGAAGAAAAACAAGAAGCAAGCCATGTATGGAATCGTCCAAGGCGGAAAGTGGGAAGATCTGCGAAAAGAATGCGCTCATACGATCGGCGCCATGCCTTTTGACGGTTTTGCTATCGGCGGTGAGTTTGGCTACGAAAAAGAAGAGATGGAAAAAATGCTGCGAAGTACTCTTGATGAATTGCCGGATGAAAAGCCCAGACACCTCCTCGGCGTCGGCCACCCCGAAGATTTTGAATACATGATTCGCGCTGGGGTAGACACCTTTGACTGCATCGCTCCGACCCATTACGCGAGACACGGCACCGCGTTCACCAGCGGCGGAAGGATCTACATGAAGAAAACCAGTTTGTTAAAAGAGAAAAAACCGCTTGACCCGAAATGCGGCTGTTACGTCTGCAAAAATTACACCCGATCCTACCTCGCCCACCTCTACCGCGCCGGAGAGTATACCGGCATGCATTTGGTGACCTTTCATAATCTATACTATTTAAACAACCTCGCAGCAGAATTTAGAGAAAAAATTAGAAAGGGACAAATTTAATTTTTGTGGTGTGGTATTGTAAAAATACAATGAATGATTTTTCTATAAAAATTATCAAAGCGGACATTTGTTCTCTCTCTGTGGACGCGATTATAAATTCCGCAAATCCATCATTACTTGCTGGTGGCGGTATTTGTGGGGCGATACATAGAGCTGCAGGATTGGAACTTGAAAAAGAATGCCGAACACTTGGTGAATGTAAAAAAGGTGAAGCCGTGATCACAAAAGCATATAATCTTCCTTCAAAATTTGTAATTCATACTGTTGGTCCGAAGTACTTTTGTGAAAATGGAAAAGAGGAAGAACTTTTACGATCGTGTTATCAGAATGTTCTTCGTGTTGCGATGGAAAACAACTTTGAAGTCATTGCTATACCTTCAATTTCCACCGGCATATACGGCTACCCTAAAAGAGAGGCTACGAAAATCGCTTTCTCTTCCATTCGGAACTATTTGAGAGAAACAGAAACGTCTTTAAAAGAAATCATCTTCGTTGTTTTTTCAGATGATGATGAGATCATTTATAATGAAATAAAAAATATCCCATAAATATATGAATGAAAAAGAAAGGTTTATTTTAAGTGAAATTATGGATTCCACCATTCGTGCGGGGTTTATGATGAATCCTGTGTATTCAACTAAAAACACCAAAGAAAGAGAAAGTGCTCGGTGTGAATTAAAAATACTACTGCTTTCATATTATTTGAAGGGATACAACAAAGAAAAGCGGACAAACTCTAAGGAACACATAAATGAGATTGAGAAATTCCAAAAAGGGATCTGCTCAATCGAGGGTTTTAAAGATAATTTAAATTTTGGAACAGCTCAAAAATTGCTTAATCTTTTTTTGAAATATCTCTGGATTTGTAAAGATTTTTCGATACCACCACATTGTCCTTTTGACAGTATTGTGTTAAAAAAGCTAAAGGAAAAAAAGTATAAACAGCTTAATAATAGTAATTTAACATCTTCATGGACAAAAAGGTTGAATAAGAATGATTATGAGAATTGTCTTGATGTTGCCGCTCGGGTTACAACTTATGAAAAATTTGCAACTATTTCGGAGTGGGAATTACATGTCTGGAATGGCATAAATAAGGCAAATTTTGAGTAATTCAATGAAATCCTTTGAAGAAACATTAGCTGAATACGACTATGAATTTGACCCGGCGCTCATTGCTGCCGAGCCGGCTTCGCCGCGGGATTCGGCGAAATTGTTGGTGTACAAAAAATCAGATAATATCACTTTTTTTGATACGTTTGCGAACATTGGGAAATATCTTCCGAAAGGAACGGTTTTGGTTTTGAACGATACGAAGGTATTTCCGGCGCGATTGCATGCGAAAAAAAAGACCGGAGGAAAGGTGGAAGTTTTTTATGTTGGAGAAAAAAGGGGAAACATTTTGGCAATCACGAATCACTTTCTTGAAGCGGGCGAAAAAGTTTTTTTGACTGAAAAAATTTGGTTTGAATGTCTCGGAAAGGAAGATAAAATTTATACGTTGAAGCCGTCATTCCCTATAAAAGACGTGCAGAAAATTTTTATGAAATACGGGGAGACGCCGATTCCGCCGTACATAAAAAATACGAAGCTTTCGGAAACGCAATTGCGGGAAAAATATCAGACGGTGTTTGCAAAGAAGACCGGATCGGTTGCGGCGCCGACAGCATCGCTTCATTTCACCAAACGGTTGCTTGAGAAATTAAAAAAGCAGAGAATTCAGATTGAGTTTGTAACGCTTCACGTAAATCTTGGTACATTCGCTCCTCTTACTGAAGAAGCGCTGAAAACAGGAAAGCTTCACAAAGAATGGTACGAGATTCCGGAAAAAACGGCAAAGGCTCTCATGCAAGCCAAAAAAGGAGGAAGACTAATCATCGCTGTTGGAACAACGGCCGTGCGTACTTTGGAACAATCACGAGGAAAAGCCGGCTCCGGCGAAACTCGGTTATTTATTCGTCCGGGTGATAAGTTTAACTTTATTGACGGAATGATCACGAATTTTCATGTACCGAAGTCCTCGCTTCTTATGCTCGTCGCGGCTTTTGTCGGCCACGAGAAACTTTTTGAACTTTATCGGGAGGCTATGAAAAAAGATTTTCGTTTTTTCTCTTTCGGCGACGGTATGCTATTATATTGACCTATGAAAGACAAAGAAATAGAAAAACTTATAAAGAAAGAAAAGGAACGGCAGGCGAAAGTCGTTAATTTGATCGCTTCCGAGAATTTTGTTTCGGCGGATGTGCTTGCCGCGCTTGGTTCGGAACTGACGAATAAATACGCCGAAGGGTATCCGAGCAAGAGATATTATGGAGGAAATGAAATTATTGATGAAGTGGAAATGCTTTGCCAAAAACGCGCGCTCAAACTTTTTAAACTCAATCCGAAAAACTGGGCGGTGAATGTTCAGCCGCTTTCCGGTTCTCCCGCCAATCTCTCGGTCTATTCAGCGCTTATCCCTTTGGGGAAAAAAATAATGGGAATGTCACTGGCACACGGCGGACACCTCACTCATGGACAAAAAGTTTCTTTTACTGGCAACGCATGGAAAGGAATCCCGTTTGGTTTGGATAAAAAAACGGAGCGGATCAATTACGAAGAACTTCTCACACGGGCGATGATAGACAAGCCCGACATCATCGTCGCCGGCTTCACCGCCTATCCGCGAAAAATTGATTTCAAAAAATTCCGCAATATCGCCGATCTTTCCGGAGCAATTCTCATGGTAGATATGTCTCACTTTGCGGGGCTGGTGGCGGGCGGAGAATATCCGTCGCCGTTCAAATACGCCGATGTGGTTACTACTACCGTGCACAAAACTTTGCGCGGACCCAGAGCGGCGCTTATCTTTTCAAAAAGAGACGACCGATGCTTTCCGGAAAAAATAGACAAAGCCGTATTTCCCGGATTGCAGGGCGGGCCTCATATGAATGCGATCGCCGGGGTGGCGGTGGCGCTCGGAGAAGCGGATACTCCTGCGTTCAAAACGTACGCAAAGCAGGTGATAAAAAACGCGCAGACACTGGCGGCGGAACTGAAAAAACGAGGGTGGAGAATTATTTCCGGAGGAACAGATTCTCACTTGATTCTCGTGGATACATGGCTTGATGGCAAGGGGATTACCGGCAAAGAAGCGAGCGAACGTTTGGAGAAAGAGGGAATTATCGTCAACAAAAACGCCATTCCTTTTGATACGAGAAAACCCTTTGATCCGTCCGGCATCCGACTCGGAACTGCCGCCGAAACCACCCGCGGAGCCAAGGAAAAAGATATGATTAAACTGGCGGGAAGAATTGATAAGATTTTAAAAAATTAGCGTTGAGTCTCTCTTAAATGCATAATGTAAAATGCCACCGATTTCATTCGGTGGCATTTGGGTTTAATCGTCAACTCTCAAAATACTTTTAAGGGGAATGGTGTTTTTGTCATACCATTCCGGTTTTCCTCCCGTACAGTCGGAACAACCGCAGTACCCGCCAATTATTTTGTGGTCCGTTATAACTTGGTATCCATTTTTGAGAGCGCTGTTTGCTGTCTCAAAAACACAAGCGCAGGCATTCACTCCCATGATTATTAACGATTCCACTTGGTTTTCTTCAATCCATTCTTGGAATTTTTTTTGAGAAAACGCATCGTCTCTGTTTTTTTCAAAGATGGGCAAACCGGACGTTTCCTCGGCAAGCGATGCTATGATTGGGCCGCAGTCGCAATAATTTATAATCGCAATCGGGATATCATTTTTTCTGCAAAAAGAAATAACCGGAATCTGAGCTTTCGCCATTTTTAGTTTTTCTTCGTCCATGAAATAATCTTGCATGTCAATTATGATTGCGCCGAGTCTTCTTCTGGTTTGTTCGTTCTCTTCCGTAGGAGCGAACTTGTTTCCTTCGTTGCTCGCCGCAACATCCGGTTTCAAAGACTGTTCTTTTTTGTCTAAGTCTGTTTTGCGGTTTCTTCTTAAAAAGAAAAAGAGAAAAAACAAAGGAATCGCTCTGGTAAGGGCCCAAATAAGCATAACGCTCTCCTTGGTTTGAATATGGAAAGGAACTGAAATGTCGGACTTTATAATATCACACGTAAATAAACATGTCAAATCAACCTTGAACGTGAACGCCGACTTTTTTGCAACCGTTGCAAAATCGCGTAAAAAGCATATAATTTCTTGTACTTATGAAAAAAACCAGATTTTTGGCGGTCTTATTGGTCCTCTGCGGCCTCGGACTCGCATATTTTGACTTCGCGTCAGAATCAAAGCATTTCGCGATATTAGACAAAGTAAATATCAGCCCGAAAGCCTCTCTCCAGAAGTTTTCTCTTAAGCTTGGTCTGGATCTCCAAGGCGGGACGCACCTTGTTTACAAGGCTAACACCAGCAAATTGGTGGGTACCGGCGCGACTGAGGTGAACACTTCCATGAACTCTCTTCGCGATGTTATTGAACGCCGCGTCAATCTTTTTGGCGTAGCGGAACCGCTCGTGCAGGTGGAGCAATCAAGCGCTTTTACGGAAGGCGGACAGCAACAGCGTCTTATTGTTGAACTTCCGGGAGTAACCGATGTTCAGAAAGCCGTGGCAATGATCGGCGCGACCCCTATTTTGGAATTCAAAGTGGAACGTCCGAAAGCGGAAATGGATGCCATAACGAAAGCAAAAGAAGATTATCAGAAGCTGGCTCTGGAAGCGCAGAAGAACGGAACGAAAGTTGACCAATCCAAGATCAATCCTTTGGCTTTGGAAGATGTTTACGCTTCCACGGAACTCACCGGGCAATTCCTTAAAAAATCATCTCTTGATCTGAGTCAGTTCGGCGAGCCGAAAGTCGCTCTTGAATTCAACGCGCAAGGAAAAGATCTCTTTGCCAAAATCACAAAAGAAAATGTGGGAAAGACCGTTGCCATCTATCTTGACGGTTCTCCTATTTCCGCGCCGAGGGTCAATGAAGAAATAGATTCGGGTAATGCCGTTATTTCCGGTTCTTTCACTGTCGACGAAGCAAAGACGCTCGTCGGACGTTTGAACTCCGGAGCGCTTCCCGTTTCCATTGAACTTCTCTCCACTCAATCGGTCGGATCCTCTCTCGGTGGCGAGGCATACTCTTCCATCTTGCTTGCCGGTTTGTACGGATTCCTTATCGTCGCGCTTTTCATGTTGCTCTGGTATCGTTTCCCGGGACTTATCGCAACGATTTCTCTTTCCATCTACGCAGCGATTATGATTGCCATCTTCAAGACGCTTCCCGTTACGATGACCGCCGCGGGTATCGCAGGGTTTATCCTCACTATCGGTATGGCCGTTGATGCGAACATCCTCATTTTTGCCCGCATGAAAGAAGAGCTTGCAAAAGGACGCGGAATTCATGATGCTATCCTTGAAGGATTCGCCCGCGCTTGGACTTCCATCCGCGACAGTAATCTTTCCACTATCATTAGTGCCGTCATCCTCTTCTGGTTCGGAACTTCCATGATCAAAGGATTCGCTCTCGTTCTCGGTATCGGTGTTCTCGTTTCCATGTTTACCGCGCTTACCGTTACTCGCACTTTGCTTTTGGCTATCGGCGTTGACGGGGATTCAAAGTTTACCAAGTTCCTCTTCGGAAGCGGAGCGAAAAATTAATCGCACAAAAAATCTTTATGTTTATCATCAAACACAAATATATATTCATCGGCATTTCCGCCCTGCTCGTTACGCTTTCTTTTGCGAGCATGTATGTTTTCGGAATCCGTTACGGTATTGATTTTACCGGAGGAAGCTTGCTTGAGGCGGAATACTCTCTGAAAACTCCGTCTGCCACCGCTCCGATAATCGTATCGGAAGGAGTGGAAGTCGCGCCGGTTTCAGAAAATGCCGCTGCTCCTGTCGCCGCTACAACCCTTCCGAAAATGTCGGAAGTTAAAGAAACTTTGGTCAAAGACGGAATCACTGATGCCATCGTTCAGTCAACCGGAAAAAGCGGTTATATCATCCGCACCAAAACTTTGAGCGATGCGGAACACACCAAACTTCTTGAGGCGCTTTCTTTCGGGGGTACGCAGCAGGTCGTTGAAAAAAGATTTACTTCCATCGGCCCGGTCATGGGTTCCGAACTTCGTTCCAAGGCATTCGTTGCCGTCGGCGGCGTCATTCTCGCCATCATGCTTTTTATCGCTTTCGCTTTCCGAAAAGTATCCGTGCCGGTTTCCTCTTCAAAATACGGGATCATGGTGGTCATCTCTTTGATGCACGATGTCATCATTCCGACGGGGGCGTTGGCAATTCTTGGACATTTCAACCCCTCCTTTGAAGCCGACATTCTTTTTGTCACCGCCCTCCTCATCATTCTCGGATTTTCCGTTCACGATACGATTGTTGTCTTTGACCGAATTCGCGAAAACTTGAAAAACAAAATTTCTCTGGATTTTGAAAAAGTGGTCGGCGCTTCTCTCCAGCAGACTTTTGTTCGTTCAGTCAACACTTCTTTGACCCTCATCTTGGTACTGGTTATGCTCCTCGTCTTCGGCCCCGCTTCCACCTACAACTTCGCGCTTATCCTCCTGATCGGCGTAACCATGGGAACCTATTCCTCCATCTTCCTTGCCAGCCCGCTTTTGGTTGTCGTAGAAGAATACAAAAGAAATCATCTTCCCGTTGTCGCCAATCAGAACTATCAGAAAAAGAAAAAATAATTTTAAAGGAGAAACGGCGCAAGCCGTTTTTTCCTGTAATTATGAGGAGAAAGAGGATATAATAGACTTGCTGTCATCCCGGGCCGCGACTCGGGATCCATGTTCGTCAAACGTCTCAGATTGCGGGTCTTGGCCCGCAATGACGGACGAAGAAATTTCAAACTTATGGTTCGCAGGATATTAAAAATTTTCCATAAAGAATTTGGCGCCTTGCATGAGGCAGCCTATCTTTTGGCTATCTTTGCGCTTTTATCGCAGGTGCTCGGTCTGGTTCGCGACCGTTTGCTTGCTCATTCGTTCGGCGCGTCGCATTTGCTGGATATGTACTATGCCGCTTTCAGGATTCCCGATTTTCTTTTTGTCTCCATCGCTTCGTTTGCTTCCGCAACTGCCATCGTTCCTTTTTTTATAGAGCGAGCGGAGAAAGGGCATAGCGAAGCGAAGAAATTCTTGAATGATATTTTTACGCTGTTTTTTGTTGCGATGGCGACGGCTTCTCTTGTCGTGTTTTTCTTGATGCCGTTTCTCGCCCCGTACGTCGTTCCGGGCTTCTCCGGCGTCGACCAAAATGAAGTCGTTTTTCTCGCTCGCGTTCTGCTTCTTTCTCCGTTTCTCCTTGGCCTTTCCAACCTTGTCGGAAGCATCACTCAATCGGTTAATAAATTTTTCGTTTTCGCTTTGAGCCCGGTGCTCTATAATCTCGGCATCATTATCGGCATCATTTTTCTGTATCCGGTATTCGGCCTTCTTGGAATAGTTCTTGGTGTCGTCATCGGCGCTTTCTTCCACCTCATCATTCAGCTGCCGGTCATTCTCAAAGAAGATTTCTTCCCGAAATTTTCCGCTTCCGTTGACTGGAAAAGCGTGCGAAAAGTAACTCTGCTTTCTTTACCGAGAACTCTCGCGATGTCTATCAATAATATCTCTGTTCTCATTCTCATCACTTTCGCTTCTCTTATCTCTGTTGGTTCCATTTCCATTTTTCAGTTTTCGTACAATCTCCAATCCGTCCCTCTTTCCATTATCGGCGTTTCATATTCCGTCGCGGCGTTCCCGACGATGGCGCGTCTTTTTGCGAACGGAGAAAAAAAGAAATTCGCCGCGCAGATCACCAACGCCGCCAAGCACATTATCTTCTGGTCGCTCCCCGTTATCTTTCTCTTTATCGTTTTGCGCGCGCAGATCGTCCGCGTCATTTTAGGCTCGGGTCGTTTCAGCTGGAATGACACGCGCTTGACCGCCGCGGCGCTCGCTCTCTTTACGATCTCTCTCGTCGCGCAAGGGCTTATTCTGCTTTTTACTCGCGGATATTATGCCACCGGAAATACCAAAAAACCGCTCGTCATGAATTTCTTCTGCGCGGTACTCATTATCGTTCTCGCTTTCTTCTTTATTCGCATTTTTGCCGGACAAAGCGATTTTCGCATTTTCTTGGAATCGGTTCTTAAAATACAAGGCATAGAGGGCGCCGGCGTTATAGCGCTTCCGCTTGCGTACAGCATCGGTACTATTCTGAACGCTCTTATGCATTGGGTCGCGTTTGAAAGGGAATTTGCCAAGGGAATGACCAAAGACATTTCCCAAGCCTTTTGGCACAGTCTCACCGCCTCATTCGCGATGGGGTTTATCGCCTACGAAGGTCTGAATATCTTCGCTCTCGTTTTTGATCAAAATAAATTTTTAGGAGTTTTCTTTCAGGGATTTTTAGCCGGAATTTCAGGAATAGCCGCCGGAGTAATCGTACTCATTCTTTTAAAGAATCCCGAATTTGAAACCGTAAGAGCGGAGCTTCATCACAAATTCTGGAAAGCAAAACCGGTATCGCCTGGACAGGAAGAGATTTAAACTCTCTCTTCCTCTTTTCCTGTTTTTGAGGTATTATCACACCTATGTTAGAGAGAAAAAACATTAGAAATTTCAGCATTATTGCTCATATTGATCACGGAAAATCCACACTGGCCGACCGGATGTTGGAGATTACGCACACGATAGAGAAGCGCAAAATGATGGCGCAGGTGCTTGATTCCATGGAACTTGAACGAGAACGCGGGATTACCATCAAAATGCAGCCGGTCAGAATGGAATACGAATACCAGGGCGAGCCGTATGTGCTCAACTTGATTGATACTCCCGGACACATAGACTTCTCCTATGAAGTATCTCGCGCTCTGAAAGCCGTAGAAGGCTCTATTTTGCTTGTAGACGCGACGCAGGGCGTGCAAGCTCAAACACTTACCACGCTTGAAATGGCGCGCGAATCGGGCCTTACGATTATCCCCGTTGTCAGCAAAATTGACTCGCCGATCGCGCGAACAAAAGAGGTAAAAGAAGAAGTCGCCCAGCTGCTCAATTGCTCAGTAGATGACGTTCTTGCTGTTTCCGGAAAAACGGGAGAAGGCGTAGATGAAGTCCTGCGCGCCGTCATTGAAAAAATACAACCCCCAAAAGTTGAAAACGAAGGTCCAACCTTCGGAGAAGATTCTCCTCGCGCACTCGTGTTTGATTTTGAATACTCTACCCATCGCGGGGTGATTGTGTATGTCCGCATGTTCAACGGCGAAGTGAAAAAGAACGATACGCTTTTGTTCAGCGCGGCGAATGAAAAGTTCATCGCTCTGGAAGTCGGTATTTTTCACCCGGGTCAAGTTCCTCAAGATTCGCTTAAAGCAGGCGAGATTGGCTACATCGTTACTGGCATCAAACAGCCGGGTATTGCTTCCGTTGGAGATACGGTTACTTCCGCGAAACATCCGAGTCCCGCGCTTCCCGGATATATGAATCCTGCGCCGGTTGTGTGGGCGTCTGTTTATCCGGAAGGACAGGATGACTTTAATCTTTTGAAGCAGGCGCTTGGACGACTTCGCCTTACCGACGCATCGCTTTCTTACGAAGAAGAAACTTCCGGTTCTCTCGGCCGCGGTTTTCGCTGCGGATTTTTGGGAATGCTCCATTTGGAAATTATCACCGAACGTTTACATCGCGAATTCAACTTGGACATGATCATCGCGACTCCTTCCATTACGTACGAAGTGGAATATCCGAACGGCGAGAAAAAAATGATCTACTCGCCCGCATTGTTTCCTGATTATGGTTCATACAAATCCGTAGCCGAACCGTGGGTGAAAGCAAAAATCATTACGCCTCCGGAATATGTCGGGAATATCATAACGCTTCTTTATGACCATGAAGGGGAGGTAGGCGCGTCGGAAGTTTTTGGAGAGAACCGCAATTCCATTGAAGTGGACATGCCGCTTCGCGAACTCATGCGCGGATTTTTTGATAAACTCAAAAGCGCGAGTTCCGGATATGCTTCGCTCTCCTACAAAATCACCGGCATGCGTCCGGCCGATGTCGCCCGTTTGGATATTTTGGTCGCCGAAGAACCTGTGGTCGCTTTCACCCGTGTCGTCTCAAGAAAACGAATCCAAGAAGAAGCCGAAGACGCCGTGGAGAAATTGCATAATATCTTGCCAAGACAATTGTTTGTCGTAAAAATTCAATCGCAAGCGCTGGGAAGAATCATCTCCTCTCGTTCGCTTTCCGCCATGAGAAAAGACGTAACCGGATATCTGTACGGAGGCGACATCACGAGAAAAATGAAACTTTTGGAAAAACAGAAAAAAGGAAAGAAAAAAATGAAAACGAGAGGGAAGGTAAATATACCCCATGAGGTGTTCTTAAAGATGATGAAACAATAGGACAAGCCGTCTTTTTCGTGATCTTCGCTTTATTTTTCTGCGGGGGCCGCGGGGCAGTAGGCTTCTACAGCCCCGCCGGCCTCCTCGGAAAATAAAGCAAATCTCAACGAAAAATCCCGTCTTGTCCTGTGGAGTGTTGCTTATTTAAAAAAGACCCCATCGGGGTCTTTTTTGGTAATTATTTATTGGAACAAGCTTGGCATGTATAAGAGTACCATACTGACAGCGACCAGAACGCTGACGATTGCCCAAACGAACTCCACTTTTTTCTTATTTTTTTTGCTGAAGAATGCCATATGAGGTATCATATCATTAGAGAATATCAAAAACAAGATGCTGGATTTTAAAGAAAAACAAAAGACGAGGCGGTTCATGTACTCCACTCCGGTACTGATTTTTTTGGGTGTGGTTTTCTTGTTTTTTGCAAGCAGAATTTGGGGATTGTATCAAACGAATCAGGAGGCGGTTCGGAAAGCTGATGAAGCAAGAGCTGAACTTCACAGTTTAGAGGAGAGAAAAACCGATCTTGAAAAACGAGTGAATTTTTTGAAAACAGAAAGAGGGCAAGAATCCGAGATTCGCGAAAAGTTTATGGTGGGAAAGGAGGGGGAAGGGGTTATTCTCGTCGTTGATACGCCGGAGGCCACCACCACTAAACCCGCGATTCCCGAGCCATCCGCATGGTCTAGATTTTTAAATTTTTTCAGGTAATATGAATAAGTGATTCATAATTCATGATTTAGGATTTAAGAATACGAAGTTTGCGTTTTTTTCATAAATCTTAAATCGTAAGTCTTAAATCATCGTCCTGCGAGTATAGTTTAGTGGCAGAACTGCTGCTTCCCAAGCAGTGGGCGGGAGTTCGATTCTCCCTACTCGCACCAAGAAAATCGCCTTGTGGCGATTTTTTGCTTTGTGTGCTATAAAGAAATCTGGAGTTTTTTTACAGGAGGAATGAATGGATAAAAAAGAAATAAGACCAAGACTGCTTGTTTTTGCTTCGGGAACAAAAGACGGCGGGGGAAGCGGTTTTGAAACGCTTATTGAAGCGCAAGAGTGCGGAATGCTTGATGCGGATATTGTTGGGGCGGTTTCTCAACACTCATGCGGGGGAGTAAGAAAGATTGCCGAAAAACACAGTATTCCCTTTTTTTACTTTTCCCCTTTGCATGAACTTTTGCTTTCTCGTTATATCCTAAGAGAAACAAAAGCCGATTGGATTGCTTTTTCCGGCTGGCTCAAAAAAACAAAATGGCTTAATCCGAAAACGACTTTCAACATCCATCCCGCAAGGATTGCTTTCGGAGGTCGCGGAATGTACGGAATACATGTTCATCGGGCGGTTATTGATGCGTATCAAAAAGGTCTCATTAAAGACACGGCAGTGTCTATGCACTTTGTCACGGACGAATACGACAAAGGCCCGGTATTCTTTGAATATCCGGTTCCAGTCTATCCGACCGACACGCCGGAGATATTGCAGGAAAGGGTAAAAGGGTTTGAGCACCTTTTTCAGTGGGTTATTACCGACATGGTAATCCACGAAAAAATATCATGGGACGGAAAAGATCCGGAGTCTCTTATTGTTCCGGAAGGCTATCGTTTCTTGCCGAAGAAGCAGTAAAATAATACCCCGCGCGTTTTATCGCGCGGGGTCTTGCTTATTCTTTCACTATCGCGCAAATATCTTCTTCTGAAAGCGCCGTTTTTAACATAAGCTCTTCCGAAATCTTTTTTATCTTTTCCTCATTTTTCGGATCATCAATCCATTCATTCACGGTCTGTATCGCTTTTCGCCAGACGGCATATTGCTCGTTGCGATTTCCCGAGATAAGAAAAAGAACGTCTTCCGTGTTTTTCCGATCTGTCCCGGAATTGATTTCCGAAAAATTTTCTGACAACCGGTATTCAGTGATTTCTCCGGCGAGGAAAAAGCAAAGTTTCTCAAAATTTATATTTCCCGAAAGCCACTCCGTTTCCGTATATCCGTCGGCGCCGTCATAAAAAACTTTTTTGACGCGTATCTTTCCCGTCATAACAGCGACAAAAGCGTGTCCCGCTTCATGGTACGCCACGGCATCTATCTTCGCTTTTTCCATCTCCTTTCTCCTTTTCTTTGAACGTATCTTCTACGGGCAGAGTATCATATCCTCCAAAACCGCGCAAATTTTCAAATGAGTGTTCTTATGCTATACTGCGTATGTTATTCAATAATGTAAAGGTTTTATGAAAAAAGTAAAAATATATACCACTTCAACGTGCATGTACTGCAAAATGGCGAAAGATTTTTTCACCGCCAATAATGTACCTTTTGAGGAGTATAACGTCGGGACGGACATTGAAAAAAGAAAAGAAATGCTGGAACTTACCGGACAGATGGGGGTTCCCGTCATTACGGTAGAAGGGGAAACAGAGCCGGTAATCGGTTTTGACAAACCGAGACTTGTCAGCTCTCTCGGACTCTAGAAAGAAAAAATATCGGGCAAGCCCGATATTTTATGCCTTCGTAGTTCAATGGATACCCGCCCGAACGACTGATATTATCGTTCAGTCGGGGCGGGGAATAGCTCACTCGTAACTCGCCCCGTTACAAATTTTCCTCTTGTAGTTCAATGGATAGAATAGCTCACTCCTAACGAGCTGATGCAGGTCCGATTCCTGCCAAGAGGACAATTTGTAACGGGGCGAGCTGATGCAGTTCCGATTCCTGCCGAGGACACTATAAAACATAAATTAAAATGAAACAAAAAAGATTTTTAATACTTTTTATTGTTTTACTTGTAGGGTTGGTCGGATATTTTTCATTAGTTAGAAAAAAAGAACCAGTACCCGGACTTTCTTTAAATAATAAGATTTACACCCTGCCTTTGTGCGGAGTTACTGTTGTTGTTAAGACTGTTGACTTGGTAAAAACGGATATTTCAAATAATACAGGGGCGCGACAAGGAAGAATAATAGTCGGTAAGGATATGCCTGATTCAGATTTGGAAATATCATGCGTGAAAAAGCGGGAAAAACCAACAACGGAAACTGAAAAACTTATGAATGATATTTCTTATTTTCTTTCAATTCAATCTTCTGGTTCAGTTAAAATAAGAAAAGATTCGTATGCTGTTTTTGATAAACAAACACTTATGAATATAAAGGATTTATATTCAGCAAAAGATCGTGGATACCGTGAAGGTTCTGAAACAATAGGATTTTCAAATGAAAGTTGGATATATACTTTTTCCTTTTTAAATCCGGCAGAAGACAAAAATCAGGATAATTATATTATTTCAGTGGGGATTTGAGAGCATTGTTTATTTCTTTTACAGAGTTCAAAAGATTCCTAAAGATCAAAGCCACCGTAATCGGCCCGATGCCTCCAGGGACTGGGGTGAAGATGCTGCATTTTTCTGCGCAGGACGGGTCGGCGTCTCCGACAATCTTTCCGTCTTTTTCTGATGTTCCTCCATCTAAAATTATCACGCCTTCTCGTATCATTTCGGGTTTGATGAAATGAGGTTTTCCTATGCCGATAGCAATGATGTCTGCCGTTAAAAGATACGGAAGAGGATCTCCCGTAGTACTGTTGAGACAGGTAACATCTGAGCCTTCTCTTTCCGCGCAAACGGCGAACGGTTTTCCTACGAGGCGTCCTCGTCCCAAGATGACAACTTTTTTATCTTTCAAAGAAACATTATTCCTTTTGAGTATTTCCATAAACGCTCCAGCAACCGGGGAGATATTTTCCGTTTTGTTTTCTGCAAATAACTTGAGTGCGGGGTCTGAGAGAACATCAACATCTTTTTTAGGAGGTACGGTGTTCAGAATTTCTTGAATATCCATTCCTTTTGGCAGAGGGAGTTGAACGAGCATTCCGTCAACCGCAGAATTTTGAGCCATGCTTTTTATCTGTATGATCAGTTCTTCTTGCGAAATAGATTCCGGAAAACGGTGCACGATAGTATCTATTCCTATTTCCTCCCCGACTCGGATTTTCATTCCAAGAAAGTTTTCAATAACCGGATCAGTTCCGGCATAGACAATATCAAGGCGCAACTTTCGAGGAAGCATCGCCGTTTCTTTTTTAAGCGCGTCTTTTATTTCCTGCGCGATTTGTTTTCCGTTTATTATCATAGAGGTGATTATATCCTTATTTCTTATTTATATCAAAAATTGATTTCTCGTCTATTTTTTGGTAGTATGGCAGTATGTTGGAACCAAAAGAAGAAAAGCTCTTGGAAGAAACTTACAAGATAGAGAAGGAGAACAACGAAATGCTCCAGACGCTCTATCGCAGCATGTGGTGGGGAAGGATATTCCGCATCTTTTACTGGACGCTTATTCTTGGTTTGATGGTGGGATCGTACTATTATGCACAGCCATATATAGAGTCTCTTTTGAAGACCTATAAAAACATTTCCGGCATGATTTCCGGACTGAAACCGTAACTTTACAAAAGGGTCAAAAACGAGTATAAATAGACAATAGTCAGTGACTGTTTTGGCTAGAAAGACATAGAGAACAAAATTTTAAGAAAACGCCCAGGTAGCTCAGTTGGTTAGAGCATTGGTCTGAAGAACCAAGGGTCGGCAGTTCAACTCTGCCCCTGGGCACAACAAAAAATCCGCTCACCGCGGATTTTTTTTGTACCCAGGGAGCAAGACAACTGCTTGTCTTGCGTGCGGAGTTGAAAGTCGGAGCCATGTCCCCCGCAGGGACAGGCGAGACGGGGTCGCGGAAAATTTTTGTCGGAACAAAAATTTATCTGTGACCAACTCTGCCCCTGGGCACAACAAAAAATCCGCTCACCGCGGATTTTTTGTTGCTACTTTTTTTGGAAGAATGAAAAAAAAGAAAATTTCTTTTTGAATATCTTTTTTGTTTTCTCCAAAAATTCTTTTACTTGCTCAAGGCTTTTTTGTTCCTGTTCCCATGTTATCGGATCAAGAGAACCATTATCCATTTTTTCTTTCAACTCTTTGTATTCATTATCTATCCAAAGATAGAGAAGCCTTTTGTTTATGCGTCCGGTATCCGCCTGGTGAGTGAGTTCGGCGAGAGCCGCGAGTCTGGTCATCGCTTTCTTGTAGGGGCGAGAGCTTTGGAGGGAATCCAACTGGTCGGCAATGGTAATGATATTGCAGACTCCGAATTTGTCGCTTTCACCTTCCGAATGAAGGGCGGGGATATTCATTTTGTATTTCATTTCTCCGTCGCCTTTTTTCTTATAGTTGTGGTGATTTCCCACGAGGTCGGCGATAATCGGTTCGTCCAGCGCTTCAAAAATCTTTTGTCCTGCCGACTCGTGAGATACGGCGATTTGCTTTATCGTTTGTTCTGGGGAAAAACCGCGTTTCTTTAAAATTTCTGAAAACCCCGGATGCTTTTCTTCGGGAAATGCTTCGGATAGGGGAACAACGTTTACTGCGCGAAGACCTTTGCGGTAAAGTTGCGCCAAAATTTCTTCGTCGCTTTTCTGGTCGTCTTCTTTAAAACCGATCCTCTCAAAAACTTCTTTTTTTCGTATTCCTCGATGGATCATTCCAATAAGGATCTGATTCATCTCTTGGTCGCCGAGCGAGTTGTGCAGAACTTCTAACGGTATTTTTATTTTTCCGATGTCATGTCCGAGAGCCGCTGCGGTGATCTGATAGAGACTTACCCCACTCTTTTCAACAAACGTCTGCAGTACCAAACTCTCTTTGTTCGGAGCAATAAGTTTTTTCGTAATAATTTTATAAGCCAGTTCGGAAACGCGAACGCTGTGTTTGAAGGTCATAGTGTCGTAGAGGTCTTCCACCGCCATCATTTCCCATATTTTTTCCTCCGGTTCAAAATGTATTTCATCAAATCGCTTCGCGTACTTTTCGCGAAGTTTTGATATGCGGTCTTTTAATACCCCCGCCTTTTCCAAGTCGTCGCGTATTTTGCGATAATCTTCCTGATTAAAGATCTCTTTAACAAGCTGTTCAGTATCCATGTCTTTATAATACCATGAAGAGTATTTTCTGTACAAATGATTAAAATAGTGGTATAATATATACATATGGAACAGAAGCCTATCATCTTTATCACTTCGCTTCGCATCCCTTCTCCGAAAGGTGGCTCTTTTTCTACTGTGTCGGTTGATGCTTCTTATCTTGATGTTTTGAGCACTTGCGGAGCTACTCCTCTTATCGTACCCCTCGGGCTCTCTCAAAATGAACTGGAATCGCTCGCCGATAAAGCCCAAGGTCTTTTTATTCCCGGCGGTGCGGACATCAACCCGAAACAGTACGGTGCTTCTAATGCTCATGAAAGCATCGTTGATATTTCCGATGAAAGAGACGAACTGGAACTTTCTCTCGCGAAAATTTTTATTGAAAAAAGAAAACCGATTTTTGGCGTTTGCCGCGGCGCGCAGATTATCAATGTTGCGATGGGAGGAACACTGCATCAAGATATTCAAAGCGAAGTTGAAACGGAAATTCACCACGAATACGATAAACAAGTATCTTTGGCTGAATACTTCCCGAAAGAGATACACAGGGTGATTATCTCGGAAAATACCGCGCTCGCTTCTTTTCTTCCTCTTTCCAGAATTACTGTAAACAGCCTCCATCATCAGGCGGTAAAAGATATCGGCGCAGGGCTTCGTATCTGCGCCCGCGCGGAGGACGGAATTGCGGAAGCGATAGAATCGGAAGATATGGATACTCGGTGGATATTGGGCGTTCAGTGGCACCCGGAAATGCTGACGGAAAAACATCCGGAAAACAAAATTCTTTTTGAAAAATTCATAGAGGCGGCAAGGGGATAAAAAGCATTGCAATTCTGAAAAAACTTGCTATACTTCTCTTATCGTTTTTTTACCTTTAATTTTTTATCTCTTTACACAAATGGAAAAAAGAAGAAACGTCCTCCTTCTTGGAGCGGTATACGTTGCGTTCGTTGTTTGGTTTTCCGTCGCTTATGTTCACGCCGAAACCTCCGACACTTTCATTCACCTTTCGTCATATATCAAGTAAAAAAAATAATCCCGCGAATTCGCGGGATTATTTTTTTGCAAATTTATCGCTGTTTCATTTTGTTCCAGCATTTTTTCCACCAGGGCGTTTCTTCCGAGATAAGCTGTTCAAAAAGAAGTATTCCGAGAGAGAGCCAGAAAAATCCTGTCGCATATCCGGCGATGACATCGCTAACGAAATGAACGCCGAGATGCAAACGCGACGACCCGATGAGGATAAAAACAAGGATCCATACGGCGGCGATATTTTTTTGCGTTTGTTCGTTCTTTGATCTCCTTGCGAAAAGATAAGCGATAAGTCCGTAGAAAACAACAGAGAGCGCCGCGTGTCCGCTCGGGAAAGAAGCCGAAGTTTCCGTAATGACCGGCGCAATCAAGCTTGGACGCGGTCTCATTACGAAGTCTTTGAGCAGGTAAACAAAAGCCGAACTGCCGATCATCATTCCGATAAAAAGAACATAGTATGCCATCTTTTTATAGAAGTAGAAAACGACGCTCAAAAGAACAGTTGTCGTAATGAGGGTTTTTTCGTCGCCCAAAAAAGTTATGGCGCGAAAGAACGCATTGGAAAAAGGACAGCGCGCCTGCGCAAAAAAAGCAAGCGCCTGATTATCAAAGTTTTGCAGCGCGGGAGAAGTTTTTACCAGCCACGTCAGCAGAATTAAAATCGCTGCGGAAAACAGGGAAGCGAAAACAAGTTTTTTTTGCGAAAGATTGAAAAGCATAGAAACGTATTTAATCTAGTATTAGTATTTAGTATACCATATAACCGTGCCTGAGGTCAGGCAAGGGAAAGTATGAAAACCGTAGGTTTTCATCAGACGCAGAGCGAGCCGCGCGAGTGATATTCAAATTGTCGGGATGCCGGGATATCTTCCATTACATGGACGGTACATGTTTCGCGTCTCGTTTCGCCTCTCCGGCTCACTGCGACAGGCTCAACATCTTCGATTTCCGGACGCGAGTGACGCAGGTCACTCGCTCATCCCGACCATATTAAAACAACCTTCGTAATTGAAGGTTGTTTTAATATGGTCGGGATGCCGGGAATCGAACCCGGTCTATACGAACCCGAATCGTATGTACTACCGGTATACTACATCCCGAAGCTCTGCGCTTCGTCCATATTTCAGACTATATCACATGTGAAAGAAAATTCAAAGACGCTTTTGGAATACGGAATTTTACCCGGCATGCTTTTTGTTTATTTGATAGACGAGAGTATTTTGCTTATCGTCTCAGTGTTTTGATCAAAGACGATAAATAGATTTTTATCGGAAAACTCGTAGTTTATTTTCCCGGGGATAGTATTATTTTCCGCCGTGTTGCAGGTGATTTTTGTAGCCCTGTTTCCATTAACTTCCAGTTTTTCTTTTTGGCAATCGCTTCCGTTGAAATCAACCGGTTTTGTTAAAAAGACCATTGACTCTTTCCTATCGGGTGAAGAAATTATCGTATAGTCTTCTATCCTTTCTAACGCGTGCAGACTTTGGTCTGCCGGCCATTCATCTTTCCAGTCATTTGGTATACTAACAGAAATACCATATGACGCGCTCGTGTACGTTTTCCAATTAACTGGTGCCTGAGCTTGGTCAGTTTTTTGGTTGAACCATGCAAAAACTATGGCCACAGCAATAAAGGTAATGATAACTATGGCTATTATTGCTTTTTTATTTTTCATATTTTATTAAAGATATTTTTTGTGCCTGAGGTGGGGGTCGAACCCACATGAGCTTACGCCCACGACATTTTAAGTGTCGCTTGTATACCAATTTCAACACTCAGGCATGTTTTTATATTTGTTTAAACCGCGATGGGTTGGCTTGAGACTGTGGCAGTTGGGGCAGAGGATTCTTAAGTTTTCTAAGCGATTATCGTGATGATTTCCGTTTATATGATCTAACTCCAACGGTATTCTACCATCTTTTGTAACTTTTGACCAACCGCATTCTTCGCAACTCGGTTTTTTAATTCCGGCGGAGTAAAGGCGTTTTTTTAATTTGAAGCTTTGATAGTTGCTATCCTTTTTCAGAATGTCTGAAAGTTGAATCCGTGGAATGCCGATTCCTCTCATTCCTTTATTCCATGTCATTCCTGTAAAGTGTTTTGTATTGAGGTCATACTCCGCAATATATCGTTTAATCTGCTCATAATTGCCTCCTGCTGGAACTAAGCCAAGCGCTTTTATGACGCCCCTAACGCTTTTTGATTTTTCAACAGCAAGAGAAAGTTGTTCTTTTGTCCAGCTTTTGTTCCTCATTGTATGATTATACTATAAGGTATACACATAAGGAAGTGTATAACTTTACCTGTACCATAATTAGTAAAATAAAAACCGGATTTTCCGGTTATATTTCTTGAGGCCTGGGGGAGAATTGAACTCCCGCATAAAGCTTTTGCAGAGCTTCGCCTTACCACTTGGCTACCAGGCCGGTTTCGCACTCATCTATACTATATCCCTTGCGATATCTCGTCAATTCTTTGGCGGTGCTTTTCTCCCTTATCTATCTCAAAATCAACGACGGGAATGGTTTTGATGCGCGTGTTCTTTTTGATGTATTCGCGAAAATCGCTGCGTTTTCTTTTTAAGAAAGAAAGAGCGGTCTCTTCTTCCGCGTCCGGAAGAACGGTAACAAATATGACGAGCTCGCGTCCGTTTTCTCTCACCAGAACATTCGTCACCGTAATGAGCGACGTGCGATTCGATTCTCTGGCAATAAATTCGCCGGCGAGTCTTCGGAACAGATTTCCCGCTTTTTCTTCGTAATTAGGCATAATTTTATTTTTTCACTACTTCAAACGCTTCCAATACGTCTCCTTGCGCTATTTCTTGTTTGGAGTCAATCTTTGCTCCGAATTCCAGTCCTTCCGTTACTTGCTTTGACTTCAGTTTTTGCTGCTGGAGTTCTATGACTTTTCCTCTTCCAATCTCAAAATCTCTTCGCATTATCTTCACATTGTCTCCGACGTTGATAACCCCCTCGGTAACTTTTCCTCCGACAACGCGGGAATTTTTCTCGGTATTGAATATACGGATGATTTTTGCGGCACCCATTCTTTCTTCCACTTCTTGTCTCGGGCGGCGTTTTTCCATTTCTTCCGCGAGCCATTCGGTCATTTTGTAAATGATATCAAACGTGGCGATAGTGACCGAGAAACGTTCCGCCGATGATCGGGCGCTCGCGTCCGCGTCTACGCCGAAACCGAGCACGATTCCTTTTCCGTCGCTTGAGGCGAGCTTCACATCATTCTCGGTAATGGAACCGCCTCCGCTCGCGAGTATCTTTATTTCAACATTTTCAACCTGTATCTTTTTTATTTCATGCAGAATGGCATCAATGGCTCCGAGCGCGTCGGCTTTAATGATAACCGGTATGCGGAGAACTCCCGCTTTTGCTCCTTCGTTTATTTTGTGATTCTTATTGTTTTCTCTGCTGGCCTCGCGGAATTCGTCCACCCATTTTTTTGCGTCCGCTTTGGAGAGGAAAGAATTGAAACCGGATCCTGATTTCGGAAGATCGCTCCATCCGGAAATACTGACCGGCATGGAAAATTGCGCTTGATCTATCTTTTTTCCGAGGAAATTTTCGATGGAACGCACCGGGGCGATGTCTCCGCGGGAAGTAACGTACATTCCTTTTTTCAGTACTCCGTCTTTGATGATAAGCGTTGCGGTAACGCCGCTTTTGGCATCCACGTGCGATTCAAGAACAACCCCTTCCGCTTTGAGAGAAGTATCGCCTTTCAGGTCTTCCATTTCGGCAATGAGAAGAACCATTTCTAGAAGTTCCGGGACTCCTTCGCCGGTCTTTGCGGAGATGGGAACCCAAGGGGTGTTTCCTCCGAACCCCTCCAGATATATTTCGTTTTCCGTGAGTGTTTGTTTGGTTCGTTCAATATCCGCATTCGGTCGGTCAATTTTGTTGATGGCGACGACGAAGGGAATCCCGGAGCTGTCTATCGCCTTGTAGGCTTCAATGGTCTGCGCTTTCACTCCGTCTTCCGCGGAAACAATGAGGATTGCAATATCTGCGGCGACGGCGCTGTTGGAACGCATCTTGGAAAAGGCTTCATGTCCGGGAGTATCAAGGAATGTTATTTTCTTTTCCTCGCCTTTCTCGTTTTTATGCGTCGCTTCATAGGCCGTAAGTCTTTGCGTAATTCCTCCGACTTCTCCCCCTACGACGTTCGCCTTCCTGATGTAATCAAGAAGCGTGGATTTTCCGTGGTCAATGTGTCCCATGACGGTAACGATTGGCGGACGGGTCATGATGGTGGAAACGGGCGCCGGTTTTTTGTTAGTTATATGTAGCATAATTATTTTGAGGGTCTAGAACGAAGAATAAAAAATAAAAGGGTCATCGCCTTTTATTCTCAGCTCTTGGTTCTATTGTTTTAATTTTTCTATTATTTCCTTCTCTTCTTCGGAAAGATTGTATTCGGACGCGAATTTGGCGATCGGCTTTGCATAGACGCTTACGCCGTCGCGCGCATAAAGTCCGGATATGACCACGCCGTTTCCGTCTTCGTCCGAAAAAGAAGTGACAAAGCTTTGGTTTCCGCCGGAGCCCGTGCCTTTGAACGGATTGAACCGCATTGTTTCCACACGCTGAACGCTCTTTCTTAAATGCGCGCGAAGAGCGGCTATTTTTGAATGCGCGTCAATACTGGCACCCTCCAATTTTCCCACTTTTCCGATAAGTGTCACAATGCTCGTCTCTAAACTTTTACCGTCCTGACCGGCCAATAACCGGCTCATTTTTACTTCCAGGCGAATAACCCAGATGACAAGAATGACGGCGAGCGCGATAAAAACATAGAGAAGAGAGGTTGTATCCATATGCGGGCAATTATATAACAATTAACGAGATTATGCAAAAAACACGGCCTCTTTATGAGGCCGTGACTCTTTTTCTATTTTCTTGATCCGAGGTAGGGATACGCCCACTTCTCAACGGTTGCCAGCCATTTGTCGGCATTTTCCACTTTGCCGATTAAGTGGCGTAACATTTCCACGAGTCCGCGAAGCTGATTTCTGGTGAAAGGAAGCGGGTCATCCGGCGTTGGTATCTTATCAAGAGGGAAGAATTGCCCTCGCACGATCTCATCGTTATCGCTCTCCACTTCTGCTATTTCCGTTTCCGGAGGAAGAAGGGCGAACTTGTAATGATCTTGATGCGTGTCATAACCGGCGCGAAGCGACGGTTTTACCTCGCAGTGAACGGTGTGCTCTTCGTTGAACATTTCGGCGGACAGGGGAAGGTGTATCTCTTCCCATGTTTCGCGTATTAAGGTGAGAATCAAGTCTTCGTCAGACTCAACTTTTCCGCCCGGAAAGCCCCAGCGGGGCCATTCTTTGAATTTCCCGCCTCTTTTTTGGGGGGCGGTGTCCTCGCGAACCTTGTGTTCCAAAAGCAATAATTCCGGTATTTCGTGGCGTATCCGTATGAATACGCCTTTTATCGTATGGCTGTCTTTGACAATGGTCATTGCCAACTCCTTAATTGTGTATTATGATGAATTTTCTAGAACCAATAACGTAATAGATCCAATTTTTAATGTATAACATGATTAGCAAAAAGTCAACAGCACACAAACGCATCTATCTGGATCATGCCGCTGCGACTCCTTTGGATAAGGGGGTTCTTTCTGTTATGCAAAAGATTGGTTCTGAATCATATGGCAACCCGAGTTCTCTCTATAAAGAAGGGGTGGAGGCAAAAAAGTCGCTTTTGGAAATACGAAAAGATATTGCGGAGACGATAGGCGCCAATCCCGATGAAATTATTTTTACCGGCGGAGGAACGGAATCAAACAATCTTGCTCTTTTTGGCATCGTGCAAGATCCGAAAAAATCTCACCTTGTTGTCAGCTCCGTTGAACATGCTTCTGTTTTGGAGTGCGCGCGCGAGCTGGAAAAGCGCGGAGCGGAAGTGACCTATCTTCCCGTTGATAAGGATGGATTGGTTTCTCTGAAAGATCTGAAAGAAGCCATCAAAGAAAATACGGTTTTGGTTTCTGTTATGTATGCCAACAATGAAATCGGAACAATACAGCCGATTTCAGAAATAGCAAAAATCATTCGCCACTCAAAAAGCAAACCTCTTTTTCACACGGATGCGTGCCAGGCAGCAAATTATTTGGATATGAACGTGCTTCGTCTGGGTGTTGACCTTATGACCTTCAATGCTTCAAAAATTTACGGGCCGAAAGGCGTCGGCGCTTTGTTCGTAAAAAGAGGAATAAAAATTTCCCCGATACTTTTCGGCGGAGGACAGGAAAAAGGAACGAGGAGCGGAACGGAAAATGTCGCCGGGCTGAAGGGGTTTGCGGAGGCGATGAAAGTTGCGGAACAAATGAAAGAAAAAGAATCGGCGCGGCTTGCAAAACTTCGCGACTTTTTCATACAAGAAATCCTCTCAGAAATTCCCGGCGCTATCTTAAACGGAAGTGCGGAAAAAAGACTTCCGAACAACGTCAACATTTCCATTCCCGGAACCGATGCGGAAGAACTCGTTATCCAACTGGATGCGCGCGGTATCTCCTGCTCCACCGGTTCCGCCTGCGCCAACATTGGTCATGACGGAAAAGTCTCGCACGTCATAGAGGCGCTCGGTTTCGGAAGAGAACGCGCCGCAAGCTCTCTGCGCTTCACCCTCGGACGCGATACTAAAAAAGAAGATCTCATTTTTACCGTAAACGAACTTTCAAAGTTTGTCGGGTAGGCAAGACCTTACTATCGGTCTGTGCTATACTAAAAGGATTAAAAATTTAATCCATTAATACTATGGCTTACGAAGCAAAAAACTACGATCATTTGATTGGTCTTTCTGGCTTCAGCGAAACTCTGCTGAAGAATCACTTTACTCTCTATCAGGGATATGTCGCGAACGTTAATAAATTTGCTGAAAAAGCGGAGACGACAGAAATAGGTTCCATTGAATATGCGGAACTGAAACGACGTTTTGCTTGGGAGTGGAACGGCATGCATTTGCATGAGCTTTATTTTGACAACATGAAGAAAGACTCGCTCGCGGTGAACGGCAATTCCGAATTGTATCAAAAAATATCCGAACGATTCGGGTCGTTTGAAAACTGGAAAAAAGATTTTCTGGCGACCGGCGCCATGCGCGGCATCGGCTGGGTTATTCTTGCCTACGACAAAAAAGAGGGAAGACTCTTCAATACATGGATCAATGAACATGATGTCGGGCTTCTCGTCGGAACGACTCCGATATTGGTGATGGATGTCTTTGAACATGCTTTTATGGTTGATTACGGTTTAAAACGAGCCGATTACCTCAAAGCCTTCTGGGACGCGATTGATTGGAAAGAGGTGGAAGAGAGATTGACAAACTGAACATCGTCTATTAATATAAAACGCAGTATAAGCAAAATGGTTCTTTGAATTTGCTTTATACGTCATACCTTGTGCAGGTTTCGCACGAAAGCTTTGTCTGCGGGAAGCCGCGCTCTTCTTATGAGTGAGACGAATCCGAACTGCGGGCGAAAGAGGAGAATAAAAATGTTAGAGTATTATAAAGACGGAGAAAAGATTTCTTTGGGAGCCCTTTATAGCAGGGGCGGAGTCGGAAGACTGGTCATTCTTGATAGCGTGTGCTTTGGGGAAAAATCTATTTCTCCTTTGGCAAAATATCCTTTAAGAACGATTTTTACTATCGTTGAAAAAAAGTTTACGGATAATTGGAATTATTCTTATGTTTTGTCAGACAAGGACGGCAATCGTTTTGTTCTGACCAGAGATAGTAACAATACCGGATACATTTATGATCTTGAAGAGTGGTCTTTATTCCAGTATGAAAAAGCTCAAGAACACCAGGTTCGCAAGAACGCCAAGATTACTCATCTTGAAAGCCAGGTGGCGCTTTTGAAAGATATTCTTATCAAACAAGGTGTTCGCGTTATTACTCAAGAACAAGCGAAAGCGTTAGGGTTATCGTAATTGATAAACAAACCGCCGGACAATTTTTGTCCGGCGATTTTTCATATTAACTTTCTTTCTTTTTCTTGGTATTATAGTTTTATGGAAGATCTCACAAAACAACAAATAGTGCTCTTGAATCTTTTGGTAAGTTTCGTTGCTTCTACGGCGACGAGTATCGTTATCGTATCCATGCTTACCGATTCTACGCCCGTCATTTCTCAAACCTTCAATCGCATTGTGGAAAAAACGATAGAACGGGTCGTTACCGGAACAACGACGCCTTCGGTTATTAAAGTTCCGGCGGTTGCTCCCGTTTTAACCGAGAACGACCAAATTGTTGCTTCCGTGCAATCCAATCTTTCCTACATGGCAAGCATCTTTACTCCAAAAACCGAAACGAGCGAAGGGGAAAAACGCGGGATTGGATTTCTTGCCGACGGGGGCGGGGTGGTGGCTACCGATGCCGGCGTTCTGGGCGAATGGAATGAATTTTCCGTTACTCTTCTGAATGGAAAAACATATACGGGTAAAAAAGTTTTTGTTGATGAAAAAACGGGTGTGGCGCTTTTGGAACTGTTTGACGATAAAAAACTTATCACTCTTCGCGGGGCGCCTCTTTCTCTCTCGGATCCGAAACTCGGACAAACCATTCTTTCTCTCGGAGGAAAAAGCGGCGGAGCCGTCTCGCAAGGAATTGTTTCGGAAATTACAAAATCCCAGATACTGAGTTCTCTCTCTTTATCTCTTTCCGACCGAGGAGGCCCGATATTCGGGGTTGATGGAAGGGTTATCGGAATCAATATGATTCCGGCGGAAGGCAAGGGTTTTTCTCTTTCTTCGGCCCAAATTCAAAGCGCCATAAACGAGTATAAAAAGCCAAAAACCGATAAATCGGCGGCTTCTCAAGCTGCTGCTCTAGAGGCTCTGCCGAGCGCTCTGCCGGGAATTTGACAATCTTTACCTACTCTTGTATCATAAACAAAAGAAAAATCATTATTGGTTTTTCTTTTTTATCTAAATATATATGCCGCCACTTAAAGACTTTACCACTAAAGCAAAAGAAGCGATTCGCCGAGCTCACGAATTGGCTATTGAACGCGGACAAAACCACGTTGATTCTTTGCATCTTCTCGCCGCGCTCGTTCTCCAGGAAGAAGGCCCGGTTATTGCCATTTTAGACCGAATGGAAACGGATCAGAATCTTCTCATAGATTCTCTTCTTGCGGTTCTTGAAACGAACGAGAACAGTACCACCATGTCTCCGTCGTACCAGATGTACCTGACCCCTGAGATTGCCAACGTACTGGAAAATTCCGCCAAGGTTTCCCAATCCCTGAACGACAGCTTTATTTCCACCGAACACATTTTTCTCTCCCTCATAGAAATTTCCCAGACATCCCGCGAGCTTCTCGCCCGTTTCAAAATTACCAAAGACGAAGTGCTCCGCATTCTGCAGGAATTCAAAAACGGAAACATTACCGATGTCAGCGCTCCAAAAAAATCCAAAGTGCTTTCGCGCTATACGAGAAGCCTGACAAAACTCGCGAGCGAAGACAAACTTGATCCGGTTATCGGTCGGGACGTTGAGATTGCCCGCATCATGCAGATACTTTCCCGCCGAACCAAAAACAATCCGATCTTGATCGGAGAAGCCGGCGTGGGGAAAACCGCCGTCGTTGAAGGTCTTGCGATCCGCATGGCGAAAGGCGATGTTCCCGAATCCCTCAAAGACAAAGAACTCGTTTCCCTTGATATCGGTTCGCTCGTCGCTGGTACGAAATATCGCGGAGAATTTGAAGAGCGGTTGAAGGCGATTATGAAAGAGATCGAACATTCCGAAGGGAAGATCATTCTTTTTATTGACGAGATACACATGATTGTCGGAGCCGGCGGAGCGGACGGTTCTCTGGACGCTTCCAACATGCTCAAACCCGCGCTTGCTCGCGGAGAACTTCGCGCTATCGGAGCGACGACACTCAAAGAATATCAAAAACATATTGAAAAAGACCCCGCGCTTACTCGCCGCTTTCAACCGGTTTTAGTGAACGAACCTTCCATTCCCGACGCGGTCGCCATTCTTCGCGGACTCAAAGAAAAATACGAACTCTATCACGGGGTACGCATCACCGATGACGCCATTCTTTCCGCCGTCAATTTGAGCGGACGCTACATCAGCGATCGGTTCTTGCCCGACAAGGCGGTTGACCTCATTGATGAAGCCGCTTCCATGCTGAAAATTTCGCTGGAAACCAAACCCGCGGTACTTGAAGATGCGCATCGCAAGATTATGCGTTTGGAAATTGAAAAAGAAGCGCTCAAAAAAGAAGCGGGAACGGATGAAGGACACAACGCGAAATCCCGCATGAAAGATATTGATAAAGAGATTGCCGACCTTCGCGAAAGAACGCATGACGTGGAGACGAGATGGAAAAACGAGAAAGAAATTCTCACTTCCATGCGCGAGATAAAGAAACAGCTTGATGCGTTTCGTCTTGAAGCGGAAACCGCCGAAGCTCGCACCGATCTTGCCACCGTTGCCGAGATCCGCTACGGAAAAATTCCGACGCTGGAAAAAGAACTTGCTTCCAAAAGCCTTCGTTTGAAAAAACTCAAAAGCGCGCAGAGAATTCTTAAAGAAGAAATCACCGAAGCGGAAATCGCCGATATTGTTTCCAAGTGGACGGGAATTCCCGTTTCAAAAATGCTGGAAGAAGAAGCGGCGAAACTCGGCACGCTTGAAGATCGTCTCCGCGCCCGCGTCGTCGGACAGAACAGCGCGATTGAGAAAATTTCGGATGCCATCAAACGCTCTCGCGTCGGCATTGCCGATCCGAACCATCCGATCGGTTCGTTCCTTTTCTTGGGCCCCACCGGAGTGGGAAAGACCGAGCTCTCCAAAGCAGTGGCGGAATTTTTGTTCAATGACGAGAAGTCTCTCATCCGCATAGATATGTCCGAGTACATGGAGAAGCACTCGGTTTCAAAAATCATCGGTTCTCCTCCCGGATATGTCGGACATGAAGAGGGCGGAAATATCACCGAACTCGTCCGTCATAAACCGTATTCCGTTCTCTTGTTTGACGAGATAGAAAAAGCTCATCCGGAAGTCTTCAACATTCTTTTGCAGGTGCTGGATAACGGACGCCTTACCGACGCAAAAGGAAGAACGGTCAACTTTAAAAATACCGTCATTATTCTCACTTCCAATATCGGCGCCGAATTCATTGATCGGATGAAGTCTATCGGATTTTCCAATACGACCGATGCGGCGGATTATACTGAAGCGAAAGAAAAAGTGACCGCGGCTCTCAAAAATTATTTCCGTCCGGAATTCTTGAATCGTTTGGATGAAATTCTTATCTTTGATATTCTTTCCCAAGAAGCCGTCAGAGAAATTGCCGGTCTTCAGGTTGCCATCGTTCAGAAACGATTGAAAGAAAAAGAGATTATTCTCAATGTTTCTGAATCGGCTCTTGAATATCTTGCTAAAGAAGGATACAACCCTCAGTACGGCGCGAGACCACTGAAGCGGCTTATTCAAAACAAGATCTTGAATCCTGTCGCCACGATGATGATCTCCAAAGGCATGCTCTTCGGAGGAGTCGTGTCCGTCGGAATGAAGAATGGCGAACTCACCATTACCGCTGATAAAATAAAACGCAAACCGGTAGGGAAGGGGCAGAAAGAAAAAGTTACCGCATAAACACAAAAAGAAAAGCGAGTCATGTTGACTCGCTTTTCTTTTTGTGTTTATATAAATATGGAACTTGTTTTCAAAAGGAGACACGGCATGAACAAAAAAGCAATTATCCAAGCATACGACGCTCGTATCTTAACGGAAAAGGCGAGCGAAACAAGACAGCATAGAGCTCCCACAGAAAAAGATATTTTGGAAATTCTCCAAGAGCTATCGACTGCTTTTCGGAAAGACGGATTCACTATCGGTGAAATTGTTTTTGTTTCCGATCTGCTCTTTTTTGTCCGCGAGCCACGTTTAATCCATGAAATTTTGGATCTCGCCGAACGTCGCGCCAAAGTCATTTCCATGAACGGCCTCTGGAGCCTCGTTCCGAACTCTCACTTTGGAGAATAAAACCCCGACCCGCCAAGCGCACCTTGGCGGGTCTTTCTTTTATCGCCGGTTCGGGGTTGTACCCCGAACCGAAATGTTTGTGTCTGTCAAAAAACTTCGTTATAGTACCATTTATGTCTATTAAAAAAATTTCCAAAGAATTAAATTCGTCCGTCTATTTTCTCACATTTACCGCTAAAAAATGGTATTACATTTTTGACCGGCATAATCGTTGGAATATCATCGCCGATTCTCTTCAGTACTGCAGAAAAAATAAAAACTTAAAACTTTACGGTTTTGTTTTTATGCTCAACCATATCCATCTTATTGTAGAATCTCCCGATGCCGCTGGTTTTGTTCGGGATTTTAAAAGGTACACTTCTCGCGAAATACATAAAAATGTAGTTATAACAGAACCTAACATTGAAAAAATGTTTGTTGAAGAGGATGGAACTTATTCTATTTGGCAAGACACGAATATGCCGATTGTCCTTGAATATGAAAAAGTTTTTCAACAAAAATTGAATTATATTTTAGAAAATCCTGTTCGGAAGAATTATGTTTCGGATGCCTCTTTTTGGTACTGGTCGTCTGCAAATGAAAGTTGCGAGTTGAAATCTGATAATGTGAATGAATGATCTCTTTTGTTGTCGGGCCGAGGTTGTACCTCGGCCCGGAACGTTTGTATAATCAAGGAAACTTGGATTTTTAAGACAAACTTAGATATAATTATCCAAACGTTCCGGTTTGGGGTACAACCCCGAACCGGGCGTACTACGAGCTTTCTTTTTCAAAATTTTCTGGTATACTGCTCATATCGCGTCGGTGGTAGAGTGGTCTAATACACGAGACTGTAAATCTCGCGGCTTACGCCTTCGTTGGTTCGAATCCAACCCGGCGCACAAATAAAAAATCGGCTTCGGCCGGTTTTTTGTGTAATCGGGAAAAAAATTGTAAAATAAAAACAATGAGATTAAAACGAATTGAGATCACCGGTTTTAAATCGTTCGCGAAGAAGACCGTGCTGGATTTTAGCGCTCCTATTACTGCCATTGTCGGGCCCAATGGGTCGGGCAAGTCCAATGTTGCGGAAGCGATGCGTTTTGTGTTGGGTGAGCAGTCCATTAAATCACTGCGAGGGAAACGAGGCGAGGATCTTATCTGGAACGGATCCAAAGCGTTGGGACGAACCAATCAGGCGACCGTGGTTATCACTTTTGATAATACCGACCGGGTTTTTGATCTTGATTACAATGAGGTGACCATCGGCCGGCAGGTCTTTCGCGACGGGACGAACGAATACTTGATCAACGGTACGGCGGTTCGCTTGAAAGATATTGTTGAATTACTTTCGGCTGCGCACATTGGTTCTTCCGCCCATCATATTATTTCTCAAGGCGAAACCGACCGATTCCTTTTTGCTTCCATTAAAGAACGTCGGATCATGATAGAAGACGCGCTTGGTTTGCGCATCTACCAATACAAAATCAACGAGAGCGAACGAAAGCTTAAAAAAACGGAAGAAAATGTCCGTGAAATTTCGCTCCTGCGGAAAGAACTGGCTCCGCGCATTTCTTTTTTGAAAAAACAGGTAGAAAGAATTGAACGCGTCAAGAAATTGCGCGATGAACTCGCCGGCGTATATGCGGAATACCTGAAAAGAGAGGAACTGTATTTGGAACATCAAAAAAAGGAAAATGAAGAGGCGATGAAGGGGCCGAAAGAAGAATTGCGCGTTTTGGACGAACAGATACAAAAAGCGAGGGAAACGATCGCCGCCGACGGAAAGGAAAGCCAGTTTTCTGTGGAAATTTTAAAATTGGAAGCGGATATCCGTTCCGTGAGGAACAAGAAAGATGAATTTTCTCGCGCGCTTGGACGGCTGGAGGGAATGATAGAGTCCGAAGTTCGTCGCATCGCGAGAGAAAAAGAAAAGAAAAATCATACGGAAACAAAAGATATTCCCGTATCGCTTTCTCGTATTCGTGAAATGGTGCAGATGGCTGACGAAATGATCCAGACCGCTCATTCTTTGGAGGACGTCGGACAGGTAAAAGAAGCGCTGGCGAATATCAGAATGCTGCTTCATGGTTTTATAGATCAAGCTTCATCTAAAGAGGAAGTTCACCCAATTGAAGATACCGGTCTTGCGGAAAGCGAGGCAGAGCTTTTGAAACGCCGCGAAGAAAAAGAGGGAGTTGAAAGGGAAATGCGCGCGCTTCATGAAGAGGAAGAACGGGTGCAAGCGCTGTATACTTCCATGAAAGCGTCGGCGGAAAAAGAAAAAGATGCAACGCGCGACACGGAACGCGAACTGTTCGGCATGATGTCCAAAAGAAGCGAGGCGGCGCTTAAAGTAAATTCTTGCCGTTCCCGTCATTTTGAAATAGAGAGGGAAGAACAGGATTTTAAAAGCGAACTCGGCGAGGCGGGCGTTCTTGTCGGTTCTCAAATCTTGGACTACGGAAAAGTGTCTGTAAACGAAGAAGAAGCTTTTGCCGAAGACCGCGAAGTCCAGCGCAATCGTAAAAAGAATGTTGAACGCATGAAGATTCGCATTGAAGAGCTCGGTGTCGGCGGAGGAGAAGACGTGCTCAAAGAATACGAAGAGGTGATTGACCGCGATGCTTTTCTTGACCGCGAACTGACCGATTTGGAAAAAAGCGCCGAATCTTTGCATCAGCTCATTTTTGAACTTTCAGAAAAGCTGGCGGCGGAATTCAAAGACGGATTGGAAAAGATAAACAAACAATTCCAAGAATTTTTCACGGTGCTGTTCGGCGGAGGTACTGCGTCGCTTAAGACCGTGCTTCCTCCGAAAAAGAAAAAAACAGAAGAAAGCGACGTGAGTCTTGAATCTGTCTTGGAGGACCCCGCCTCCGCCGACCTCGGCTACGACGAGGCGATGGAAGAGGGCTTGGAAATAAATATCTCTTTGCCGCACAAGCGTCTCCGGGGCATTCAGATGCTTTCGGGGGGCGAAAGGACACTCACTTCCATTGCTCTGCTTTTTTCCGTCTCACAGGTCAATCCTCCGCCATTCCTGGTGCTTGATGAAACCGATGCCGCTCTTGATGAATCCAATTCCAAAAAATATGGCATGATGCTGGAAACGCTTTCCAAAACCTCTCAGCTCGCGATTATTACGCATAATCGAGAAACCATGTCCCACGCCGGAATTATCTACGGCGTAACCGTCGGAATAGACTGCATCTCCAAGATTCTCTCTATAAAATTTGAAGATGCCGAAGGAATGATGGCACGATAAAAAGGAAAAAGAATAAAGCAAAAAGAAAAAAGGAAACGCTCGTCGTCATTCTTTTTTCTTTTTGCTTTATTCTTTTTTACTTCTTCTCCTTCATCTTTTCCAACT
This sequence comes from Candidatus Nomurabacteria bacterium, assembly GCA_943356445.1. Lineage (GTDB taxonomy): Bacteria > Patescibacteriota > Minisyncoccia > Phycocordibacterales > CAIJYI01 > CAIJYI01. The sequence goes on along the minus strand of CALREZ010000003.1, from coordinate 10,331 downwards.
CCACAATAAGCGATTGGAGCGTCGTCTCTATTTTTTGCAGATTTTTGTTTCTTTCTGAACGATATTGCTCTTCTTTCTTTTCTTCTTCCTCCATATCTTCCGTTATCTCTTCAAAGTCTTCGCCGAGTTCGTCAACGTCCTTCCCGATTTCTTCAAGGTCTTCCGACAGCTCATCAACATCCTTTCCGATCTCCTCAACATCCTCACCGAGTTCTTCAATGTCTTCGCGCACTTCATGAAGTTTTGCTTCTTGGCGGTTGATGGTCATCTGAATGAAAATCGCGAGATAAATCGCTTCCAACGATACTGCCGTAGTGAGAACAAGAAGTATTTGGTCAAGAGGCATGCCGAACCATTTCAGGGAAAAAATTCCGATGAAGAATATCGTGTGCATGACGACAGAAACGGGCGTACCCACCCACGCCGTTACTTTTATGGAAGCTTCTTCCAAAGGCGATACTATTTTTATTTCTTCACTATTTTTTTCTTTCATAATTGTACGGCAGACTCGCAAGAATTTTCATTCTCGTTAGTTTTTAAGAGACTAAAAAGTATTTTTATTTTACTCCGCGACGACGGCAAAGTCCAATTGGCGGTCCGCCACATTCGCTTTTGTCAGCTTTACTTTGAGAACATCGCCGAGCGCGTATTTCTTTTTCTTGTTTTTACCGATAAGGCAGTAATTCTTTTCATCTAAAATATAGAAGTCATCGGAGAGGTCTCGCATGCGGATCATTCCGTCGGAACGCGTTTCTTTTTCTTCCACATAGATGCCCCATTCGGTAACGCCGGTGATGGTCGCTTCAAATTCCTGTCCGACCTTGGTTTCCATGTACTGCACCTGCTTCCATTTGATAGATGCGCGTTCGGCATCCGTGGCGAATATCTCTCGTTCGGTCGCGTAGACGAGCATCGCTTCGTAGTCGTGCCATGCTTCATCGGGGATATTTTCTTGTTTAAGGTGAGCGAAAAGCAGACGGTGAGAAAGAATGTCCGGGTATCTTCGGATCGGGGAAGTGAAGTGCGTGTAGTGCTCAAAACCGAGGCCGTAGTGTCCGACGTTTTTGGTGGAGTAGATCGCTTTGGACATGGTGCGGAGCGCCGAGGTGTGCACGAGATTGTGGAATGGCCCGCCTTCGGTCGCGTTCAGAATATCGTTCAGGTCTTTGGTGGAAACGCTGCCCTCCTCGTTTAATTTCAGAGTGAAACCAAGCGTTTTCAAAAACACCGCCAGCGTTCTGATACGTTCTTTGTCCGGCTCATTATGAATGCGATACACGAACAATTTTTCTTCCGCTTTCCCGATGTGCGCGATATATTCGGCCACTTTTTTATTCGCGAGCAGCATGAATTCTTCCACGAGTTTATGCGCGTCTTTTCGTTGTTTTTTGAGAATCTTTACCGGTACGCCGTTTTCGTCCAAGATGATTTTTATTTCGTCCTGTTCAAAAGAGATGGCGCCTTCTTCGTAGCGGGCCTTCGTCATATTCTTTGCGATAGCATTCAAGGCGAGCAGTTCATTCGGGTAATCACCCTGCTTTCCTTCCAAAACTTCCTGCGCTTCCTCATAGGTAAAACGGCGGTCGGAATGAATGACGGTCTTTCCGAACCATTGTTTCTTCACTTCAACATGCGTTCCTTCTTTGACGCAATTTTTGTCCACGGTAAAAATAGCGGAAAAAGCCAGACGGTCTTCGTTCGGTTTCAAGCTGCAGAGGTCGTTGGAAAGGCGTTCGGGAAGCATGGGGATACAGCGGTCAACGAGGTAAACAGAAGTTCCGCGGAGCCGCGCTTCTTTGTCCAGAGCCGTACCGGGAACGACAAAGTGGGAGACATCGGCGATATGCACGCCAATCTCAAAATCTCCGTTCGGAAGCGTTTCAAAAGAAATGGCATCGTCAAAGTCCTTGGCGTCAAACGGGTCAATGGTAAAAGTGGTAACCCCTCTCATGTCTCGCCGTTTGGCAATCTCTTCTGCGGTAATTTTTCCGCTGACGCTTTCCGCGCTCGCCAAAACTTCGGGAGTAAAACCGAGTTCAAAACCTTTTTCCAAAATGATGGCCTCAATTTCCGTTTCGTGTTCGCCCGGATTTCCAATGATCTTTATGACTTCTCCCGACGGATTTTTCTTCGGATTATTCCATTCAACGATTCTGACGAAAGCTTTCTGTCCGTTTTTCGCGTCTTGTGATTTTTCGTGGGGAATATAGATGTCGGTATACATGTGGCGGTCATCGGCCACGAGAAAAACAAGATTTCCTTTTCTTTCAATTTTCCCGATAAACGTCATTTTTCCGCGCAAAAGAATTTCGGTCACCTCGCCGGTCTGCCGTTGTTCCTCTCTTTCCGGATGCAGAAAAACCCGTACGCGATCGCCGTGAAGCGCGGTATTCAAAAACATTTGCCCGATTTCTATATCTTCCTGTTCGGAATCGTCAACTTTCACATAGCCTATTCCTTTGGCCGTAATCGTGATCATCCCTTCCGCGAAGTGGTTTGCATTTTCATTTTTCATGTCAATAGAGTAACACAAAAAGCCTCCTGTGTATATGAAAAAAACGGTTTTATCCACAAACATTCTTGATTTCGCGCTTTTGGGTGAGGTATAATAAAAAAAGAGCAGAGTACTTTCATTTTCTCTTTTCCTCTGAGTGTGAGTGAATAAGGAAAAGAGACCAAATTTGTTTCCGGATATATCGGGCGCGTAATGCGTTTTGATACAAGAAACAAAGACAAAAAAATAGTTTGTCTTAAGGCAAGCTTTTTTTTGTTGCCGATTTGTCCATTTAAAATACTGTTTGCTTAATACGAAAATTTGTATTATTATCATTGTATGAAAATCACAGAAAAGAAAAACTATAAACCATCACTTTCTAAAATGACGCAAGAGCGTCAGTTTTGGAAACAAATCGCTTTGCAACAACAAGCGCTTCTTCATGCAAAAAACAACACCTAAAAAAATAGAAAAAGGAGATGTGTATCTGATAGAAAACTCCAATGCTGTCGGTTATGTTCAAAGCGGAATACGTCCCCATGTTATTGTTACTCAAGTAACGGGCGAAACTGTTACGGTTGCTCCTTGTACTTCCCAAAAGAAGCTTTATCGGAAATACGTTGTGGAAATTGCTCCGACGTCAGACAATGGATTGAATATAATTTCTTATGTTCTCTTGGCTCAATCTTTTGCTGCCGACACCAGTTTACTGCAAAAGAAAATAGGGCATTTAGATCAAGATGAAGTTGTTCGGATCCAGCTTGAATATGTAAAATATGTGACGGACTGAAGATATCACGTTATTACTTTTTAAACATAAAATTCCCCGATTTTCATCGGGGAATTTTTATGTCCAGATCTTATTTTTTCTTTGCGGCTTTTTTCGGTTTGGCAACCTCTTTAACCGTTTCTTTCTTTTTGGAAATCTTTTTTCCAACGGCAGCTTCCACAACGGCGGCGACTTTCATCGCTTTTACCTCCGGTTTGTCCGCTTTGGGAGCGGGAATCGGAGCGGGGGCGTCTTTGGTAAGCAGTTTCAGAACCTTATCAATTTTGTCGTTGAGCGCTCTGAATTCTTCTTTGTAGTTGTGCTCGGTAAAGGCCGGTCTGGCGTTGAATGAAGGGCGATCAAAACTTTTTCCTTCGTCTCTTCGCGGGCTCATGCCGTCTTTATTTTTGAAACAATCGCTGCAGTATACCGGTTTGTCGCCGGTCGGTCGGAAGGGAACTTCGCAAGATCTTCCGCATTTCGCACAGGTTGCCTGGTGCATTTCGCGATCTCCGCGGTCTTTTCCTCCTCCGAAACCGCCCTTAAATCCTCCGCGGTTTCCAAAATCGCGTCCTCCTCTGTCTCCGCCGAAGCTTCTTCCTCCGCCGAATCCTCCTTTGTTGTCCCTGTGTGAATCTCTCATGAATTCTTTATATATTAGCTAATTAACCTTAGTAAAATTATTCTATCACATTTGTTGGAAAAAATCAAGTTTTTTCTCTACAACCAGGCCCAGGATTGACTTTGAAATTCTTTATGCTAACATAACCGGTATGTTAAAAATACGATTACAGAGAGTAGGAAGGAAGAACGACCCCTCTTTTCGGGTGGTTTTGACCGATTCCAAAAATGCCACGCGGAGCAACAAATTCAAAGAGATCCTTGGATCTTACAACGCCCGCCACGGAGAACCCGTTATTAAGGGCGACCGAGTAAACTATTGGATTTCCGTCGGAGCAAAACCGTCAGGAACCGTTCATAATCTTCTGGTTTCCAGCAAGGTTATTCAAGGAAAGAAGATAAACGTCCTCTCAAAGAAATCTCCTATCAGAAAGGAAGCCGCGCCGGCTGCCTAGTTTCAGGTGCTTCGTTCAAAAAGCTATCCACAGGCGTGGATTCCTTTTTGCGTTGACTTTTAGCAAAATCTGAGTATAATTGAATACGAAGATATGCGACTGTTTTGGTCGACAATCGCCTATCGTTAACCATGGGACACACGTCCTTTTAAAAGAAACGATAAGAATCAGTAATATGGAAAAGCATTTAGATCATGATTTTCTTGAGTTTGTTGTTAAAAGCTTGGTAGACAATCCGTCTGCTGTAAAGATCAACCGAACCGTTGACGAAATGGGGGTACTTTTGATCCTCGATGTTGACCCTGCGGATATGGGCAAAATTATCGGTCGCGGAGGAAAGACGGCGCAAGCCATCAGATCCCTTCTTCGCGTAGTTGGAATGAAAAATCACGCTCGCGTTACCTTGAAGGTAAATGAGCCGGCAGGAAGCACCAGAGGTGCCGCCTCCCACTCTGCTACTCAATCCGTAGAAGACGCGTTGGAAGATTTGAAACTCTAATTTTCAAAACAGACTAAACAAACAAAAGCCGCCATTTACATTTGGCGGCTTTTGTGTTATTTTAGCTTCACAAAAGAATCTTATGGTTACTTTTCACGTCATCACTTTATTTCCCGAATCCCTTGCTTCCTACATCAGCGAGTCTATTTTGTCGAGGGCACAGGAGAAGAAATTGATACAGATAAAAACATACACCCCCCGCGACTACGCCGAAATCGTCGGAGAGAACGGATGGCGAAAAAAAGTGGACGGCCGGCCGTACAGCGGAGGGCCGGGGATGGTTTTATTGCCGGGTCCGGTGCTTCGCGCTGTCGCAAAAGCAAAAGGGCGAGCAAGTGCAAAGAAAAAAATAAAAGTCATCATTTTTTCTCCGGGCGGAACGAATTTCACCAATACTTATGCCAAAGGGTGCATTGATAAAAAATACACCGATATTATTCTCATCTGCGGACGATACGAAGGGATTGATGCGCGTGTAAAGAAAATCTTAAAAGCGGAGGACGTTTCCATTGGTGAATACGTTTTGACCGGAGGCGAGTTACCCGCGATGGTTTTTATGGACGCCGTTTCCCGTCAGATAGAAGGCGTTTTGGGAAAGTTTGCTTCCTTAGAAGAAAACCGCATTTCCAGTCACGAAGTCTACACTCGTCCCGAAGTTTTCGTCTACCAAAAAAAGAAATACAAAGTCCCCGAAGTCCTCCTCTCCGGCGACCACAAAAAAATAGAAGAGTGGAAAAAACAAAAAAAGAATAATACTTAAGTTATCCACCGTGCGGGGGCGGGCTTTATTTGGTATTCTTTAAGCAAGAGCTCGTAAAAACAGCTTTGCTTGGGGTATCTGATTTTCTAAAATTTTACGGTTCGTAAAAAAATAACAATGCCGATTAACGGGAAGACCCGAATATCTTTGTTGAAAATATCCATATTTTTGCTTGTACTGGTTTTGCCAAGTTTTTTCGTTATGGCGGATGAATATACTTCTGGTTCTTATCGCATATCTGAACCGGTTATTGTTCCTGCAAATTTTTCAACTTCCAACAATTTTCAATTATGGAGTACTATCGGCGAGGTTGCCGAAGGTGCAAGCAATTCCGTTTCGTTTCAGGTAGGCGCCGGTTTTTTAAGATATCCGATTGCTTCTTCTCCTGCGGTTTCAACTACCGCCGGAGACTCAAAGGTAACTCTTTCTTGGACGGCCTCTCAGGGATATTTGGGGTGGACTCCGTCGGGGTACAACATCGGAAAATCCACGACTTCCGGCGGCCCCTATTCGTTTACTTCATTCGGAAACGTGACCTCTGGAGATATGTCCGGGCTTACGAATGGTACGACGTATTACTTTATTGTTTTGGTAAAAGATATTTTCGGCAATATCGTGGCCACTTCAACACAGGTTTCATCTGCTCCTGTTGCTTCCATTATTCCCGTAGTAAACCCTCCTTCCGGCGGCAGTAGCGGAGGAGGTGGTGGTGGGCCGAAGCCATCGGTTATTGCCAATGTCCAATTTTCCGGAAGAGCTTATCCTATGAGCAAGGTCAACGTCTTGAGGGACGGGCAAATCGTTTTAACAACCATCGCCGGGCCAGACAGTAACTTTTTCGCCGATCTTGGGGTGTCGGCCGCCGGAGATTACAATTTTTCGCTGTATGGTGAAGACAAAAACGGCCTTCGCTCCAGTTTATTCTCTTTCCCTGTTTTTGTTACCGCCGGCGCTACCACAAAAATCGGCGGGATTTTTATCGCGCCGACCATCTCCGTAGACAAAAGCGAAGTCAAAAAAGGCGATAATATCGTTATCTTCGGGCAAAGTACTCCGGAAGCTCAGATTACCATCAACGTCAATTCGGAATCAAACATTTTTGTAAATAAAAACTCCGACAAAAACGGCATTTATTTGCTAAATTTTGACAGTTCCGTTCTTGAGCTTGGCAGTCACTCGGCAAAGTCAAAAGCGGCGAAATATGGCGAGATCAGCCAGTTCAGCGATCCCATCGGCTTTAAAGTGAGCAATAAAACCGTACTGACGGCTGGAAAAAAATGCCCGGCAAAAGGAGACCTTAATCACGACTGCAAGGTGAACCTCGTTGACTTTTCCATCGCCGCTTACTGGTACAAACAGCCGCTCAATGCTTCATTTGGAAAAACAGAATTGAACGACCTGAACGGCGACGGGAAAATAGACATCGTGGACTTCAGCATTATGGCCTATTACTGGACGGGGTAGCCGCTAAATCTTTTTACACGCATGAATTTTTTCAAAAAAACGACATATTTTTTGCTTTTCTTCTTTTTTGCTTCACCGGTTTTTGCGGCTGATGTTTCTTTTGTGTCGGAAAAATTGTCTTTTGATAAGAATCAAGATTTTTTGGTATCGGTTTTTTTGAACACGGAAGGGGAGGCCCTGAATGCTTTTGAAGGAAAATTGATATTCCCATCGGATCTTTTGGAAGAAAAAGAGATCCGGGACGGAAACTCTTTGGTTAATTTTTGGGTGGAAAGACCGGCTTTGAAACAATCCGGAATCATCGCTTTTTCCGGTATCACTCCGGGAGGATTCGTTGGGGCGAAAGGAATGCTTTTTTCCACGGTCTTTCATACAAAAAGAAGCGGAGAGGGAGGTCTCCAACTGAAAGATCTGCGTTTTTTGAGAAATAACGGAACGGGTACTGAAGCTGTCGCAAAAGGAAATAAATTTTCATTTCTTATTTCTGAAAAAAACGCGCCGGCGGGGGCAGAAATTGAACCGGTGAAAGACGGTGATCTGCCGGAATACTTCACCCCGGTTATTTCAACCGATCCGAATACTTTTGACGGAAAATACTTTCTTTCGTTTGCTACGCAAGACAAGGGATCGGGAATAGACCATTACGAAGTTCGGGAAGAGGGAAGTTCTGTTTTTTCAGCGGCGGAAAGCCCCTATCTTCTGAAAAACCAGCGATTGGATGCAAAAATTTTCGTCAGGGCGGTGGATAAAGCGGGCAATGCGCGTATTGCCGAAGTTTCCGCGCAAAACATCTCAAGAACGAAACAGGCAGTTCTCCTCGGTATTGCGGTTTTGCTTGCGTTCATCTTTTATATCTCTCGCAAAAAAAATGAGAAAAAAATGTCTTAAATTCATCTTCGCTTTTTTGTTTTTTTCCGCCCCGCTTTCAATTTTTGCGGCAACGCTTAACTTGAGTCCGGAAACGGGCAGCCATGCGGTCGGCGAAAAATTCACCATTCGGGTGCTGGTATCCAGCGACGTTCCTTTCAATGCCGTTTCCCTTTCCCTTTTGTTCCCTCCTTCCGTTTTTACGCTGGACGCCGTTTCAAAAACCGGATCCCTCCTCTCTTTTTGGGTGAAAGAGCCTGTCATATCAAAAAGCGAAGGAACCCTTAAACTGGAAGGAGTTACTCCCGGAGGAATCAAAGAGACGACGGGGTTGGTCGTTGCGGTGACGATGCACGGCAACCGCGCCGGTTCGGGGACGGTATCGTTCCTTTCCGGACAAATCTTGGCGAATGACGGCGAAGGAACCAACATCACCGGCGATATGGTCGGCGCAAAATATACCATCGTGGAAGCGAAGGCGAAACCGGCCGTTACTCCGGAATTGATGATTACTCCGCCTTTGATTACCACTCCGACCCAAGCGCCCGCCGCGCCTTTGCTGAAGGAAGCTCCTGTTCAGCCGGAACCGGAACAGCCGGCTCCTTCGCTTCAAACGCCTGAAATCGTTCTTGGAGCAAAATATGGAGAAACGGCCATAACCGGCACGACAGAATATGCAAAGGTACAGGTTCTTTTGACTTTTGTCTCTTCTGACGGCTCCAAAGTCTTCACAATGGGAAATACCGAAGAAGATGGGACTTTTACCATGATCGTACCGCATTCTCTTAAACGAGGCGATTATATGGTCACCGCGCGGGTAATCCAATCGGATGGACTCAACAGTAAAGATTCAAACGCCATCGCCCTCGCTATCGGAAATCCTTTTTCCGATATGAGCTGGCAGGTTAAAATGCTCTTTTTCCTCATTTTTCTCTTCCTTTTAACCTTCATGTCATATCTGAATTTTCATTTCAGAAAAGATCAAGAAAAACGCGCCGCGAGAGAAAAAGAATTGAAAGAAGCGCAAGACTCGGTTCACGAATCGCTGGATTCTTTACAGAAAGACATCATGCAGCATCTTCGCGAGAAATCATCCGATACCGATGTCGGGATACTGACGGAAACGAATCATGACATTGAACGGATAGAGAAAAAGATAGAAAAAGAAATTGAAAATATAGAGGTGAAATAAAAACACGGTCAAGAAAAAAAGACAAATTTCCGCTTTTGGAGTTTGTCTTTTTTTATGCGGATTTTAAAGGCTTTTTTTCGTTAATTCTGTGGATAACTCAATGTGAAATCTCCGTTTCTTTTGATATACTAATCTAGTAGTCTGCCCAGATGATTTTTCAAAAAACTTCCGGTGTTTTAAAATTTTGTTTTTCGCTTCTCCTCGCGATAATTCTCGCGTCTTTTCCGTGTGTTTTTGCGCAGGCGGCAGGCATTCCTTCTTTGGTCGGCTATCAAGGAAGACTTTCCGATTCAACCGGAAATCTTCTCGGCGGTACCGGTACAACCTATTATTTCAAATTTTCCATTTGGGATAATGCCACGATAAATACCGGCAACCGCCAGTGGCCGAATGTTGCGCCGACTTCCGTTCCTCTTACGGTGAGACAAGGAGTGTTCACCGCGAACATCGGCGACACAACCTCCGGTTTTGCGCAGGCGCTTGATTATGATTTCAGCGCGGTAAGCGGAGTCTATTTGCAGGTGGAGGTTTCTTCCGATAACGTCACATTCCAAACGCTCTCTCCGAGACAAAAAATCGGCTCGGTTCCTTTTTCTCAGCTGAGCGGAGCCGTCAGCGGTTCTGACCATCCGTCGTCTTTTGGAACCACGGTGCCGTTCGGTACTTCCGTCGTCTCCATTCAGGCCACCAGCACCGACTCAACCCCGCTCTCCGTTCGTGGAATTTTAAGTCAGATTGCCAATCTTTTTCAGATTCAAGACAACGCAGGAACCAATCTGCTTTCCGTGAACGCAACCGGAGGCATTTCCGCTTCTTCCACCCTCCAAGTGAGCGGCGTCTCCAAGTTTTTCTCCACTCTTGATGTTCTCGGGTTGGCCACTTTTGATAAAGCTTCCACTACCATGCTCTCAGCAACCGATTCTCTTGCGGTCGGAAGCAATTTTGGAACGATTATCCGAGGCGAAACGAATGCTACTTCCACTCTTGCCGGAAACCTCACCGTCGGCGGTACGGCTCGTCTTTCAAGTTCTCTCAACGGTATTCTCAAAGCCTCCGCCGGATATGTCACGGCCGGCCTTACGGATTTAGCCTCAGAAATAACCGGATTGCTTGGTGTTTCCAACGGAGGCACCGGAACTACCACTATCGGAAGCGGACTTTTGGCCGGAGCGAACGGAATCGGAGTCAAACAGGCTCTCATCGGCGCGGG